>JAZRPX010000251.1:0-2454 GCA_045649445.1 Acutalibacteraceae bacterium
CTTTTGTAAAATTGCGTTGTAATTTTCCACCGATCGCAATTGAAATTTTCCCTGTTTCTTCAGAAACAACTACAACAATAGCATCAGAAATTTCACTAAGACCGATAGCTGCTCGATGGCGTGTTCCAAGTTCACTTTCTATATCTAAATTTTGAGTTAAAGGCAAAATGCAAGAAGTTGCATAAACCCTATGGTTTCTAATAATCATTGCACCATCATGAAGTGGAGAATTTTTGAAAAATATATTATTGATAAGATTAACTGAACATTTAGCATCAATAATCGTTCCAGTATTGGCAATATCGTTAAGCATAGTAGTACGCTCAATAATAATTAGAGCGCCTGTTTTGCTTTTTTGCATAAGTTCTGCAGATGAACAAACTATATCAATAGTATTGGTTATTTCATCAGCATCTGCGTTATTTTTTGTTAAAGATAAAGAAGAAATTCCGCTTCTGCCCAATTTTTCAAGAATACCTCTAAGCTCAGGCTGAAACAAAACAACAATAACAACAAGGAAATTTACAGTAACAATTGAAACCATCCATTTAAGCGCGTTTAGATGCAAAAGATTCGCGAAAAAATAAGCTAAAAAGAATATAAAAATACCCTTTATCAATTGTTCTGCACGGGTTTGACGCATAAACTGAATAATCTTGTAAACTATAAAACTAACAATTGCTATATCAACAATAACAAAAAACCAGTTTCCAGAAGAGAAAAATAATACAACAAAACTATTCCAGATATACTTAAAGAAATCCAAAATTGCTTCTAAAAAACCCATTTAGTTCACACTCCTTCTATCTTTAATTTCTTTTTTTATTTGTATAGCAGATGAATTACTATCGTTTAAACAAAAAACATTTCTTGTTTTAATTGCTTTTACTACATAGTCAATTAAATAGAAAAACAAAAGCAACACTGCCGGTATAACCATTGAAGAAAGTCTCGCATACTCTGCCATTGCGCCAATAACTGAAACAAAAATATGAGAAAAAATTATTGCGCAAAGACCAATTATATGCCAACAAATTCTTTTCTTTTTAACAAGAACAACAATTGAAAAAATCAGTGAAACAAAAACAAGAACAAAACACCCTCCAAATGTAAACGGAAAAGTAAATCTCAAAATTGTTGGAGAAAGTTTTTCGAAGGCATAATTTCCTTCAGGAATTGGCGTATATTGCTCAGCAATTTTCTCATCGGCTAAATTATAAAAATTATTCGCAATGTATCTATTATACTCAGATTTATGATTTTCAATACAACTATTAACATAAGCATCGATTTCCTTGTAACTGAAATCATACGGCAACATTTCAATAATATCAGGAATCCACTTATCAGCTTCATAAATGTTCATTTGACTTTTTATGTGTTGCGAAAGAACAGGATATTCAATATTTTCAACCCAGTCATAAAACATAACAACACATAATTTATTAACAGTTGTGCTAACAGAACTAATTGTAAAATACTCATGGTTTTTATAATTAAGACCTTGATAGCCAAAAATCATACCTATACATAAAACAACGCTCAAAAGCCCCGCTATTGCTTTTTTTCGTTCATTAGCATTAAAAATTATTCTTGCTATAAAGAACACCGCAAGAACAGCTGTTAAGTAAATAAACGAAGGTCTTATCATTATCATTCCAAATGAATAAAGCCCTAAAACAATTCCTAAAAATGCCGAAGGTTTTGCAAGATAAGAAAATACAATATAAATCAAAAGCACGGTGCAAAACATTGATATTGATTCTGTAAGTGTAATAATATCCCAAGTAAACACACTTGGCGCTATGCCATACACTAAACAACAAAACGAAAGTATGTATTTATTGCTAAACAACTTTCTTCCTGCAAAATACAAGAGAACGACTGACGCAAGTGAAATAATAGATTGTATCAAAGATAAACTCTCATAAAATGCAATATCGCAATTTGGGTTACCCGTAATTATATGAACAAGTTTAAGAAAATAAGGATAACCGGGTGTTCTAAAAATATCAGTTTCACCTAGAAAAATATTACTATCATATCTAGTATAAGTTTTTGAATCATAATAAATAACAAATGAATTAAAATGTGAAAGATACCAAACTCTAAACAATAGCGTAAACGAAACAACTATTGACATAGGATGGTTTGAAACCTTTTGAACAAATCTTTCAAATTTATTCTTTTTTTCACTTAAACTACAAATTACAAATATTAAAAATATACAAGAAGAAAAACCTAAAAAAACCAAAAACCTTATTAAACTAAATATCGGCTCGCTCATTCCACCAATGGATAAATACTTTCTTTGAAATAAAATATAAGAAAATCCTAGCATTAGCGAATTCAATAAATATATTATATAACTAACATATTTTTCATTAAATTTATTTTTGAACATATAATTACCCCATTTTCTAATATTTATTCTATCACAAAACACATTTCATT
>JAZRPX010000252.1:0-3427 GCA_045649445.1 Acutalibacteraceae bacterium
CCCAGCTTCCTCCCCATCCCATCACTCAGGCTCATCCCATCCCTCAGGGTTGTCCCACTGCACTGGCTTTGAGTGCCCTGTTTCATGCATCAAACTTGGACTGGTAATGCTCAAACTATTTCACAAAATAAAGATTTTGATTTATTAAAACCACAAGTTGAATTTGAACTTAAAAATCTTTATGAAATTTCTAAAATTTCAAAAGATGATTTTGATGATGAGATAAAAGATAATTTTAAACTGTTCCCTGCCCACTGTGAAGATTTTTCAGATGAATATTTTGAAAGAGTTAGAAACTTTTCAAAAATTGGTTTTGGAATTTTTGCAAACAACTATGTATTTTCAGTTTCTGAAGATGGTGAACTCGCTCCAACTAAAGCATTTAACATTCGCAAACTTAATAATATGTATAACTATGAACGCGAAAGAGAAAAAATCATCAACAACACTCGCGCGTTAGTAGATGGTAAACCTTGTTGTAATGTACTTTTATACGGTGATGCAGGAACAGGTAAATCAAGTTCTATAAAAGCAATTGCTAATGAGTTTTTCTCTGAAGGGCTTCGTCTTATTGAACTTAAAAAGACCCAGATTGAAACTATTCCTACAATTGTTGATAGAATTGCAAATAATCCGCTTAAGTTTATAATTTTTATTGATGATGTTACTTTTTCAAGTGAAGACCCTGCATTTTGCGCATTGAAAACAATTTTAGATGGTGATTCAAAAGGCATTAGCGAAAACATCGCTGTTTATGTTACAAGTAACCATAGAAACTTGGTTAAAGAAACAAAAGCTGATAGAGATGCCGATTCAATTCATGCAACCGACAATATTCAAGGCATTTTAGGGCTTACTGCTCGATTTGGTCTTACCATTACATTTTTACGCCCTGACAAGCAAACTTTTGATGATATTGTTATTAACTTGGCAAATGAAAAAGGCATTGAAGCAGACGAAAACGCTTTGCTTATTCGTGCACAAGCTTTTGCTACAAGAAACGGTGGCAGAACTCCAAGATGCGCTAAACAGTTTATTGATTTAGTATATTCAGGCGTAGAAAAAATATAAAATTTAATAAAAAAACTATTGACAAAGTTTGTTTCGTGTGTTACTATGCTAAAGTGCTAAAGCGTAGTAACACTTTATATTTTAAAAAAGGATTGAAAAATAATATGAAATTATTTGAAACTCAAGGCGCCGATTTACTTATTGACGCTATAAAAAAATTAGACAACAAGCAAGATATCAAAGATTTTCTTACTGATTTAATGACAACTAAAGAATTTATTGATATGGCGCAAAGAATGAAAGTTGTTGAATTATTAAAGCAAGGTATTGTTTATTCAAAAATTGCCGAAGAAACAGGCGCTTCTACTGCTACTATCAGCCGAGTTTCTCGCGCTTTAAACTATGGCGCTGACGGCTATGCAAAGGTTTTTGAAAAAATAAACAAATAATTTAAGGAGTAAATTATGTCATTTGATGAGATGATTTTTTCAAATTGCGAAAAGGCAATGTTTTTGCTTCGCAAATTGTATAAAGATAATGGTTTTGAACAATACAAGGTTAACAAATTTGAAGAATATGACTTTTATATGAAAAATAAAAGTTTTTTGATTTCTGAAAATGTTTTAACTTTTACTGATACTAATGGTAAATTGATGGCATTAAAGCCAGACGTTACACTTTCTATTATAAAGAATACAAAAGCCGATAAAGGTCTTAAAAAGGTTTATTATAACGAGGTTGTTTACAGACCTAACGATGACAATGGTTTTAGAGAAATTAATCAAACCGGTCTTGAATGTATTGGCGAGATAGACAACAAAAATGTTTGCGAGGTTATCTCTTTAGCAATTGAAAGTTTGAAACAGTTAAGTGATAAATATTTGCTTAATATTTCTCACAACGGTTTTATTTCAGGAATTTTTGATGAAATTGATGTAGATAACAAGATAAAAACAAATCTTTACAACGCACTTTTTCAAAGAAATACCGCTTTAATAAGCAATATTTGTTGTGAAAACAAGATTGAAAAACGCATTGAAGATGTGCTTTTAAAACTTTGCTTGATTTACGAGCCGATTTCTAATTTGGATTATATAAAAGAGCTTGTTTTAAACGAAAGTATGCAAGCGGCTTTTGATGAAATTAACGAAATTTTTGTTACATTAAAACAACAAAATATACTTGAAAATGTTATGCTTGATTTTTCTATTGAAAATGATATGAATTATTATAACGGCATTATTTTTGATGGATATATCAACGAACTTTCTGAAGGTATTTTGGCTGGTGGCAGATATGATAACCTTGTTCAAAAATTAGGCGTTAAAAAAGGCGCTATCGGCTTTGCAGTTTACCTTGATTTATTAGAAAGAACAAATGAAAACGCAGATGATGATAACGATTATATAAATGTTGCATTACCTAAAGGTAGACTTGGTGAAAAGGCATATGCTATTTTAGAAAAGGCAGGTTTTGACTGCCCTGCTATTTATGAAAAAGGTCGAAAACTTATTTTTGAAAATCCTGATAAAAAGGTTAGATACTTCTGGGTTAAGCCATCTGATGTTTCAATTTACGTTGAAAAAGGCGCGGCAGACATCGGTATTGTAGGCAAGGATATTTTGCTTGAACAGGGCTCTGATGTTTATGAAATGCTTGATTTAGGGCTTGGCAAATGTAGAATGGCTGTTGCAGGCAAAAAAGACTTTGTTGATGATAAAAATAAAACTCTTGTTGTTGCAACAAAATTCCCTAACATTGCAAAATCTTATTACAATTCAATTAGCAGACAAATAGATATTATTAAACTTAATGGTTCTATTGAAATTGCACCGCTTCTTAAATTGTCTGATGTTATTGTTGATATTGTTGAAACGGGCAAAACTTTACTTGAGAATGACCTTGAACCAAAAGAAACTATTGTTGAGATAAGCGCAAGACTTATTTCAAACAAATCAAGTTATAAATTCAAAAACGAAAAAATTTCTTATTTACGAGAAGAAATAGCAAAAAATCTTTAATGCAAAGGATAAAAAACAATGATTAAAATTTATGATTTTGATGAAAAAATCAAAGATGAACTTTTTATAAGAAGTGATAACAAAACCGGTGTTGCAGACACTGTTGCAGAGATTATTGAGAATGTTAAAGCAAACGGTGACAATGCGCTTTTAGAATACTGTGAAAAATTTGATGATGTTATACTCACCAACATTGAAGTTACAGACGAGGAATTTTACGAGGCATACAAACTAGTTGATATTGAATTTATTGAAGTTATTCAAAAGGCAATAAAAAACATTTTTGATTTTCATATGCGCCAAGTTCGCCAGAGTTTTATTTCAAGCGAAAAAGATGGTGTTGTTTGCGGACAGAGAATTATCCCAATTGAAAAAGTTGGGCTTTATGTTCCAGG
>JAZRPX010000253.1:0-5536 GCA_045649445.1 Acutalibacteraceae bacterium
TATAACCTGATACGGATAATGCCGGCGTAGGAATTTCTAAATATCAAGGAGTTTTAACGCATTCGGTCATGAACGAGTGCGTTTTTTGTTTGTCCAATAACAAAAATATTAAAAAGGAGGACATTCAAAATGTCAAAAACAAAAAGACTGGTTATTTCAGCAGTTTTCATCGCAATATCGGTTGTTTTAAATGAATTAACACCGATAAAATTTCTGTTTGGCGGAAGTGTTACAATTTTCAGTATGGTTCCACTTGCTTTACTCGGTTGGAACTATGGCACACTTTGGGGTATCACTTGTGGCGCAGTTGCAGGTACGCTCAATATGCTTATAGGCGGATTATCAAACTTCTCTTATGTTTCAGGAATTTTCGCTTATTTAGTTTTAATTTTTGCAGATTATTTCGTAGCATTTGCAGTTTTAGGGCTTTCGGGAATGTTTAAAAACAAAATCAAAAACAACTCTTTAGCTTTCTCCCTCGGTGCAGGAATTGCTTGTGTTTTAAGATTTGTTTGCCACTTTATTTCAGGTGTTACAATCTGGGGCGATTATACTAACGGTTGGATTGGCGCTTATGTTTATTCACTTACTTACAACGCTAGTTATATGATACCTGAAACAATCATAACAATCATAGGTTGCTGTGCGATAGTAAATATAAAACCTATTATGAAAACTCTTGAAAAATAAAACAAAAATTGAGTGGTCTTAGGGCCACTCTTTTGTTATATGTTTACAAATGTATGAATTTTTCGAATTTTTTTAATAAAAACTATATACAAACAAATATTTTTGTGATAAAATTACAAAGTAATTTTTAAATTCAAAGGAGCAAAAAGCAATGAAATTGGTTTACGAAGGCAAAACAAAAGATGTTTACGAGCTTGAAAATGGCAACGTAATGCTCAAATTCAAAGATGACTGTACAGGCAAAGATGGTGTGTTTGATCCAGGCGAAAACGCTGTTGGTCTTACAATTGATGGTATCGGTAAAGAAAACCTTAAAACATCAATTCACTATTTTGAGCTTTTAAAACAAGCAGGCATCAAAACTCATTATGTTGACGCTAATGTTGAAGATGCTACTATGGAAGTTCTTCCTGCAACTGTTTTTGGTCATGGTCTTGAAGTTATTTGCAGACTTGTTGCAACAGGTAGCTTTATTCGTAGATATGGTGAATACATTGAAGATGGCACAGTTCTCCCTGGTGGCTATGTTGAATGTACTTTTAAAAACGATGAAAAGGGGGACCCACTCGTAACTGGTGAAGGTCTTGCAGCACTCGGGGTTATGAGCCCTGAAATGTTTGAAAGCATGAAAGAGCAAACTTTGAAAATCACTAAAATCGTTGCTGATGACTTAAAATCAATTGGTCTTGATTTATGGGATATTAAATTTGAGTTTGGTTACAACAATGATGAAGTTATTCTTATTGATGAAATCGCTTCTGGTAATATGCGTGTTTATAAAGATGGCAAAATCGTTGAGCCAGTTGAACTCACAAAACTTATTCTTAACAGATAATTTTTAAACAAACTTAAAAAGGTAGTTGCTAATTTGCAACTACCTTTATTTTTTTGATATCGTATTTTTTAAATAGTTCTATATGCTCTTTTGTTATTCTCTCACCCGAAAGCGCAATTGGAATTGCAGGCGGACAAGAAACAGTTGAAAAACCACAAATTCTGCCGACTGCTTCTTGCACATCACATTCCTCTTGTTTAGAAAAATAAGCTTGTCTTATACTTAAAACTGCTTCTTGTTTTGGCAGACTGAAGTTTTCACACACTAACTTTTCTCTTTTTTCGATTGATTTTAAAATGCTCTCTACCCTTTCAAAATCTTCTTCGCTATTAAAAGAGCTAAACATTAATACAACAAATTGACCGTCGGCATATTCGCATTCGATTTTTTCTTTTCTTAAAATTTCTGCAATTTCAAAACCACTATACCCTATTTTTTGGCAATCTATTGTTATTTTTAACGGCTCATCGCTTACATCATTTACAAGCGATTTTATTTTTTTAACTCGTTTTGCGCACAAAACAAATTCTTCACCTTTTTCAGCCATATATTTATTTGCTAAATCAAGTGAATTTAAAATGAGATAAGAAGGAGAAGTTGAACCGAAAAGACAAAGTGTTTCTTTAACATTTTGCAAAAATCTCTCGTTATTTATATGCAAATATGCGCCACCTGTTAACACGGGCAAAGTTTTATGAGCAGAATCGCAACACATATCTGCGCCCAAATCAATTGGATGCAGACCTAAAAACTTCAAATAAGCACCATGCGCATTATCACAAATAAGCGGAACATTATACTCTTTGCAGACCGCTGACAACCCCTTAACATCTGCTATATTTCCAAGATAATCAGGCGAAGTTATATAAACTGCGCAAGGAGTTATTTCAAGAGAGTCCAGTTTGGCTTTTAAAATTTCAGGGGTTATAACGCAAGAGCAAATTGAATTTGTTTTTTTAGGCATTAGCCATTCAACCGAAAAATCAATTAACGCTGCCGCAGATAAAAATGCTTTATGCACATTTCTTGCCGCTAACACAAGCGGTTTTTCATTTTTATTTTCACGATTTTGCACTGCCAACATCAACATTGCTTTTATACATTGAGATGAACCTTCTGTTGAATAAAAGGTTTGTTTTGAACCGAAGATTTTTGTTGCATTTTTTTCAGATTCGGCAATAATCCCATTCGCTTCATACAAAGAATCTGCGCCACAAACTTCAGTAATATCAAAAGGGGTGATTTTTCCTTTATGCCCCGGCATATGCAAACGCACATTTTCGTTTTTCTCATACTCGTTTAAAAACGAAACAATCGGAGTATTCATTTAAACCACCCTTTCTTATATGTTTATTCTTCTGCTTCTGCTACTTTCATCATAATAGCGCATTCAATACGCTTTTTGAAAAGTTCGCAACCATATTCATAAATGCCATTGATATTGCCTGTTGCATGGTAAGCATTCGCTGCGCAACCACCAGAGCAATAAAGACGAGCAAAACAATCTTTACATTCTTCTTTAGCATAAGCATTGCAAAGTTTGAATTCATCTACTTTTTGCGTATTTGTAACACCTGTGAAAATATCGCCCAACTTATAATTTTCATCACCAACAAACTGATGGCAAGGGTATAATTCACCTTGCGGAGTTACTGCCATATATTCAGTACCCGAACCACAACCTGTAATTCGTTTATATATACAAGGACCACTGGTTAAATCAAGCATATAATGATAAAATGTAAATCCATTACCTGCGCGTTTACGTTTTATCATTTCTTTAGCTAAAATTTCATATTGCTCTAAAACCTTTGGCAGATCTTCTTTTGTTAACGCATATTCTTCATCTGGCTTGCATACAACTGGCTCCATTGAAAGCTCTTTAAAGCCCAAATCTGCCATATGAAAAATATCTTCTGTGAAATCAACGTTATTATGAGTAAAGGTTCCTCGCATATAATAACTTTTATCGCCGCGCTTTTCTACAAACTCTTTAAATTTTCCTACTATTTTATCATAAGAGCCATTGCCTGCAAGGTCTTTTCTAAAAAAGTCATGCTTTTCTCGTCTGCCATCTAAAGACAAAACAACATTATCCATCTCTTTATTACAAAATGAAATTACATCTTGATTTATAAGCACGCCATTTGTTGTAAGAGTAAATCTAAAATTTTTGTTATGCTGTTTTTCAATGCTACGAGCATATTCTACAAGGCGCTTTACAACATCGAAATTAAGAAGAGGTTCGCCACCAAAAAAGTCAACCTCAAGGTTATGCCTCTCACCTGAATTTTCTACAAGAAAATCAAGCGCACGCTTACCTGTTTCATAACTCATTAAACTGTCAGCCCCGTGATATTTGCCCTGCGCTGCAAAGCAATATGAACAGTTAAGGTTACAAGAATGAGCAATATGCAAACAAAGCGCTTTTATAACTGTATTACGCTTTTTAAAATCAATTGCTAACGTTTCATATTCATCAACCGACCAGAGCTTACCGTTTTCTTCAAGATATTTTACATCTTCAATACACTCAAGCACTTCTTGCTTTGAAACGCCATATTTTTCTGTTATTAAATTTACTATTTCGTTTTCATTTTTAGATTTAAAATTTTCAATAATATCATAAGCTACTTCATCAACTGAATGTACACTACCAGACGCTGTATCAAGCACGATGTTATAGCCATTTAATTTATACTGATGTACCATATTAAAATTCCCTTTATAGTAAAAACGCCACCAAAAAAGGTGGCGAAATTATCAAATAATTTAATTATTTTGAAGCATTTTCACATTTTTGGTTTGCAACACCACAAGATGTTTTACAAGCTGATTGGCATGATGTTTGACATTCGCCACAACCACCTGTTTTAACGCTTTTTTTCAAATCACGAGTTTCAACTGTTTTAATTCTTTTCATAATTTTAGCATCTCCTTAAAATTGTTATAGAAATTATATCACACCACTTACCACTTGTCAAGCACTGTAAAAAATTATTTTCATTTCATTTTTGGCAATAAAAATTCATAGAATTTGCAATAGACATTTATGCTTTTCTATGCTATAATAAGTTTAATTAAAATATTAGGAGAAATATTATGAAAAAAATTTTAAGTATTGTTCTAAGTTTATTGATGATTTTTTCTGTTTTAACAGTTAACATCGTTACAGTTAATGCAGAAGATAATCAGGTTAATCAAACGTTTTTAGACAGAGTAAGATCTGACTTTGACCTTGTTTGGTCGGATGAATTTAACGGCGATACTCTTGATACTACAAAGTGGCAGTTTGATGGTCAAATGACTCGAAGAAACTCTGAACTTCAAATTTATGCTGATTCTATGGATAATGGTAGTTTGCAGTTTGATGGCGAGAGTGCTGTTATCGTTCCAAAGATTGAATCACGAGTATCAATAGACGGCAGAAAATACAAATACACTTCTGCTGAAATTTCAACTCAAGGAAAACAATCTTGGAAATACGGGTATTTTGAAATCAGAGCAAAACAAGCATGTGGTAAAAACATCGTTCCTGCTATATGGATGATGGGTTACGATTACCCTTCTGGCTCTTGCGATTGGCCTTATTCTGGCGAGATTGATATTATGGAGCGCCTTAATAACGACAAAGCAACAGAATCAACTCTTCATCACGGTGGCGCTTATGGGCAGAAAAATCACAAAGCAACTGGCGTGGGCAATCAAAGCTATGACCACAAAATAAATGAAGAATTTCATAACTATTGGCTTTTTTGGACAGATAAGTTTTTAGTTATCGGCGTTGATGATTCAATGCACACTATTGTTGATATTACAAAACCAGAACTTGCACAGTCTTTTAGAACTTTTGAACATTGGCTTATTATAAACGTTGCAATGGGTATGTTTTCTAACCCTGTTAACGAAGCCGAAGAAGACCAATGGAAAATGTGGATTGACTACGTTAGAGTTTATCAGCTTAATGATGATAAATTGTATGATAATTACAAAGCGTTTAGCACATTAGAC
>JAZRPX010000254.1:0-2829 GCA_045649445.1 Acutalibacteraceae bacterium
CAATTCTGTTGCCATAGAAATCTTTTTTAATCTGCTCGGCAAGTTTATAAACCTCTTCGATTTTTTCAGGAATTTCACAAGCCAATAAAACCGATGCTTCTTTGTATGAAAGACCTTTTAACTCTCTAGCTTTATCAAGAATTTCATCAATAAGTTTTACATTATCTTTATTTTTTTCAGCATAATCTAAAGTTGCTAAAATCTCTTCATGGTTTATAAATTCTTCTGCTTTTAATGATTTGTTGTTATACATAATTATTTCTCCTTTATAAATCTTTTGTTATCTCCTCGGTCACAAACAACCTCATAACCGATGTTTTTCATTTTTTGTTTTAAATGCTCTATTTCCTCGGCGCTTTCATCAAAGTTTGAAACTTTACCATCATAAAGCATATATTTTTCTCGCACACTTAAAGGCGAAAGATTTGGCATTATTACATTAGCGCCTGCTAGAATTCCATTTTCACGGCCGTTTTCATCTGCAGTATTAAGCGCAGTTGTTGCCGGCAATAAAACCTCTGGCACTAAAAGTCTTATAATACTTAATAGCATTAAAGTTAATCTTACGCTGCCACCAGGCGAAGCTTTAAAAGGTGTATCTTTATGTGGCAAAAATGGTCCGATACCAACCATTTCAGGTTGGAATTGTTTAATAAACAACAAGTCTTTAACAATTTGTTCAGTTGTTTGATAAGGCGAACCAACCATAAAACCACAACCGGTTTGAAAACCGATTTCTTTAAGATTTTTCAAACATTCAAGTCTATTTTTAAGCGTTAGATTTTCTGGGTGAAGTTTGCTATAATGCACATCATCTGCCGTTTCATGACGCAACAAAAATCTATTAGCTCCAGCATTAAAATATTTTTTATATGTTTCGTAAGTTTTTTCACCAACCGACAATGTTATAGCGCAATCGGGATAACTTTTACGAATCGACGAGATGATATCAACCATTTTTTCATCAGTAAAATGAAGGTCTTCTCCACCTTGCAAAACGAATGTGCGAAATCCAAGGGCGTAACCTTGTTTGCAACATTCCATAATATCTTGCTTTTCTAATCTATATCTGCTAACGCATTTATTACCTGCTCTAATACCACAATAATAACAATTGTTTTTACAATGGTTTGTAAACTCAATCAAACCCCTTACAAATACTTTGTTCCCATAAACTTCTTTTGCAACATCTCTTGCACAGTTATGCAGATATTCAAGGTCGACATCATTTATATTTTCAATCAAAAATTTTAACTCATCTGCAGTTAAATTATGATTGAATTTGAGTTTATCAATCAATTTTTTCATTTTGCTTTTCCTTGATATATAGTTTTTGCACTGATACCAGAAAGTGCACCAATTTTACCTGACAACGCACTTGTTACTGACTGTGGCGCATCAATAGCAACAGAAATAATATTCATACCTTTTTCTTTATAAGGCACTCCCATTCTGCCAATAATATATTCACCATATTCTGATAAAATACTATTAAGTTTTGCAACAGAATCAGTTGTTTCAACTATAATTCCAATAAGCGCTACTCTGTTTTCCATAAAAATCTCCTTAAAAAACAAAAATCTGCCTTTTGCGATAAAAAGGCAGAATTATTCCATAATATATACACTTTGCCTTCTATCGCAATTTTCATTTTGATATCAGTTAATTATAAAAGCACTTCAACCGCAGAATACTCTTTGGTTTCAGCATAGTTATTATAGCATAAAATTAGTATTTTGTCAATCTACTAATACTTTTTGTTGAATTAAAAAAGAAGTTATGTTATAATGGTAAAAAATCAAATGAAAAGGTGGGTTAGAAATGAAAAAGCAATATATCTTTTTTGATTTTGATGGCACTCTTGTTGATACAAGCGAAGGTATTTATCACGCGCTTGATTATGCCGCAAAAATGATGAATTTACCTACCTTTTCAATGGAAGAAAAACGAAAATACATTGGCCCTCCTCTTGAAACTTCATTTATGAATTTTGCAAAATTAAGCAAAGATGATGCTGATAAAGCAACATATCATTTTAGGGTTTTTTATAAAAAACAAGGCGTTAAAATGCACAGAGTTTACGATGGTGTTATTGACACATTAAAGGCGTTTAAAGATAAGGGCAAAAAATTAATAATTGCTACATCAAAACCACAGCCACTTGCTGAAAGTATATTAAAATGGAATGATTTTTATGATTTGTTTGATGTAATTTCAGGCGCTACTTTTGATGGTACTCGTTCAACTAAAGAACAAGTTTTAAATCATGCTATATCACTTTTAGGAGACATCAATTTGAAAGAATGTGTTTTGATTGGCGACTCTAAAAGCGACGCTATTGGAGCTAAAAAAGTTGATATGGAATGCATTGGCGTTTTATATGGATTTGGAACAAAAGATGAATTAGAAGAAAACGGTGTTAAATACACAGTAACAAAAGCTAAAGATTTATTAAAAATTATTGATTAGAGGCGAAGAAGTGAAACAGATATTTGGAGTTGGCGCACTCACCATTGCGCCGTGTAACAGAGGTTTTGTTTTTGCAGAAACTCATAAAAATTTACAAAATGGTGAGGTTAAAAACTTAATTGCATTTAACCAACATAGTTTTGACAACGGCAACACAACTGCAATAACAAAAACTGCTTATTTAAATAACATTTTCAAAAATCATAGCGATTTCTTAAAAGAAGAAATCAGTGATTATATCAGTATTATTGCGGTTTTCACGCCTAGTCTTGGAACAATCATTTTAAAGCCGAATGGTATTGCGACGGTTTATGATTACAACTGCAATTACAAATTCAAAAGCAATCTAAAATACAAAGG
>JAZRPX010000255.1:0-5000 GCA_045649445.1 Acutalibacteraceae bacterium
ACAATAATCATTGTGCTATCAGAAGACTTTAACCCCTTAATAACGTTCAAAACTTCGCCTGTAAGTTCAGGGTCTAGCGCACTTGTTGGCTCATCAAAACATAAAATGTCAGGGCTCATAGCAAGAGCGCGAGCAATTGCAACTCGTTGTTGTTGACCACCTGATAATTGACAAGGGTAAAAATCGCGTTTGTTAGTAAGCCCAACCTTTTGCAAAAGTTTTTCTGCGTTTTCTTCGATGTTGTGTGCATCGCCAAAACGCCCTAAATTTGCACCTGATTTCAACGCCAATTTTGGCGCAAGAGTGATGTTTTCAAAAGCAGTGTATTGTGGAAAAAGATTGAAATTTTGAAAAACAAGACCAAAATGCAATCTATTCTCACGAATTTGTTTATCACTTAACTTTTCGCCATCTTTTAAAATTGGTTTTCCGTCAATTTCAATGCTTCCTGAAGTTGCTTTTTCTAGAAAGTTTAAGCAACGCAGAAGTGTTGTTTTGCCCGACCCAGATGAGCCGATAATTGCTAAAACCTCGCCCTTTTCCATTGAAAAAGATATATCTTTAAGCACTTTAGTAGAGCCAAAGTTTTTAACAATATTATTAACTTGTAAAAATGCCATAACCTTTAACTCCTAAAATAACTTAATTTTTTCTCAATGTAGCCAAATAACAAGGTTAACACACCGCTGAATATGAGATAATAAACACCAGTAAAGAATAATGGCCAAATCTGACCAGAAATTCCTTGTGTGCCTTTCATAAATGCCTGGCCTGCCCAAATAACTTCTTGCAAAGCAATAATTCTTGAAAGAGAAGTATCTTTAACAAGCGTGATAATCTCGTTTGACATTGGTGGCATAATTCTTTTAATCATTTGCAAAAGTGTAACTTTAAAGAAAATCTGCGATTTTGTCATACCTAAAACTTGACCGGCTTCTTGTTGACCAATAGGTACACCTTGAATACCGCCACGGTAGATTTCTGAAAAATAACAAGCATAATTAAGAATAAATGCAGCGCAAGATGCTATAAATCTGCCGTTTTCACCACTGCCCCAAATAGGATTATCAAAAACAAGCCCAGGAAAATAGTAAATTATAAGAAGTTGAAGCATAAGTGGGGTACCGCGGATAACCCAAACAAAAGTTTTAACAACTAATGAGAGCGGTTTAAATTTTGACATTGAGCCAAATGAAATTATAAGGCCTAATGGTATTGCGCCTAAAAGCGTTACTATAAAAAGCTTTAATGTTTGTAAAAAACCTTCATTTAACGCTCCTAATACAATAGGAAATTGTTGTGAAAAATCCATAATAAAAAATCCTTTAACATCAAAAACATAGAGTGCAAAAAGCACCCTATGTTTTCATAAAAAACTATTATTTAAAAAATTATCTTATTTAATTAAAGCAGCTTGAACTTTATAAGTTTCAGCAATTTCTTGCATTTTGCCGTTTTCTTTACATTCAGCGAAGAAAGCATTGATTTTTTCAACTAAATCAGAACCTTTTCTAAAGCCAACGCCATATTCTTCGTTGTTAAGACCTGCTGTGTATGTAAGGTCTGTGTAACCAGTGCCTTCGCCTACCATAGCAGCAGCCATAAGTGAGTCAATAATAGCAGCGTCTGATGTGCCTGAAGAAACTTCGAAAAGTGCTGAAGCTTGGTCTTTAACTTCTGTGAATTCAAAACCGTTTTCTTCTGCCATTGCTTTACCTGCAGAACCTGCTTCAACTGCGAATGAAAGGTCTTTACAATCTTCAGCAGTTTGATATTTGTCAGCTTGCTTTGCAGGAACAATTACAACTTGTTGGTTGTTGCAATATGGTTCTGAACAATCCATTGCAGCTTTAACTTCGTCAGTTAATGTCATACCATTCCAAACACAGTCAATTGATTTACCATCAAGCTCTAAAATTTTGTTATCCCAATCAATTTCAACAAATTCAACTTCAACATCAAGACTTTCTGCGAAAAGTTTTGCCATATCAGCGTCAAAACCAATCCATTCACCTTTGTCGTCTTTGTAGTCCATTGGAGCAAAGTCAGTAATACCAACTACTAATGTGCCTTTTTCTTGAACATAAGCCAAATCTGATTGAGTATCTGTGTCAGCGTCTTTTTTAGCACAACCTACAAAAGAAAGTGCCATAACTAATGTTAATACTAATGCTAATAACTTTTTCATAATAAAATACCTCTTTTCAAAAATTTGTTTTTTGTTATCGCTTTAGTATAGTAACACGCTAAAGAGCATTTGTCAACCCTTTTTTTAAAAAAAGTTAAAAAATTTAGTTTTATAAAAGAAAACGCAATGTTTTTCAGCTGATTTCGCAATTTACTTTCGTAAATCTATATGTTATAATATCTTTGTAAAAATACACTTATATTTTTAGGAGGTTTCTTTAATGAAAAAACTAATTTCACTAATTTTAATTTTAACAGTTATTTTTTCTGCTTTTTCTATGAGCATTGTAAAAGCAGATACTTTGTCAGAAAAGTTAACTGACACAAGCGATTTTTCGTTTACAAGTATTGAACTTACCGAGCAAATGCTTATTGGTTACAATATCGGTAATGGTCTTGAAACTAATGAAAATAGAAGTGATTATAAAAGACCTGAATTTTCTACTGTAGAAGAATGGCTTTATTATCGTGAAACGGTTGGTGGTATGATTCCTATTACTGAAGAATACATTAAATATTTGAGCGAAATAGGTGTTCAAGCGATTCGTTTGCCTATAACTTGGTTTAATGTACTCGAAGATGAAAATGGCAATCTTTACCCTGTTAATTTTAACTATGGTTCTAATGAGGTAAAGCAAGACGCATACAAAAATGGTAAAATCAATGAAGAATTTTTGGCTCGTGTAACTCAAATTGTTAATTGGATTATTGAAAATGATATGTATTGCATTATCAACACCCATCACGATGCAGGTTGTAACAATGCAAACAGCGTTTTGCCTATAAAAATGGATGGCGCTCATAAAGAGCAAACATATAATTATTTCACAAATATTTGGACCCAAGTTGGCGAGCATTTTAAAGATTATGGTTCTAAACTTTTGTTTGAATTTTTCAATGAAGCTTCAGACTCTTCTGGTAGTATGACTCAAACTGAACAAAGAAGTGCTTTTGTAGCAGAATTATTAACCTATCTTATTCCACTTATAAGAAATCAAGGTTCAAATAATGCTAACAGATTTTTGGTTTGCCCTGCATATGGTGGCGTTTCATTCTGGAGTAATATCGATGGATTCAAAGATTCTGATACAGCAGATGACAAGCTTATTATAACAACTCATAAATATGAGAGTGCGAGTAGCATAAGAAATGCTGTTAGTTCTGCAAGAAGTAAAATGAACAATCTTGGCGTCGGTGCTATTATTGATGAAATTGGTCATAGTTGGAGTGGCACAATCTCTGAAGATTATATAACATTAGCGCAAAATCTTAGAAAAGCATCTGATGAATATAAAGTTTCTTGCTTTTTCTGGGATAATGGCGACTATGATTTTACTTTGGTAAACAGACATTATTGCACTCCTTCAACTCCGGCTCTTAGCGCCTATGTTGGTAAAGATTTAGAGTATAAAACTTATACAAAAGGAGAAATTATAAATCTAACTAAAAACGATCAACCAAACTGGGTTGAAATTTATACTCCTGATGCAAAAAATATTATCGGTAAGAAATATTTAATTATTGCGAGTGAGAAGAAAATTAAAACCTTTGATACTGTAAAGGCAGGCGCAGGTTATTATGTTCACTCGGGTGCAGAAAATGGACTCGTAACATATTTTGATTCAGATGATGGTGTGAATTATACAATAAGAAACACCGTCATTCCTACCGCTTGGACAAAAAAAGCATGGGGTACATTCCATGTTTATGGCTCAACCTTTAAAACAGACCAAATTGGTGGTAACTACGAGATTGAAAAAATCGGCGAAGGTTTACAAGGTTATGTTACAACCGGCGAAAACCTTATTTTGCAAGGTGGCAACTGGCGAAAAGGCCATTATTCAACTAGCGGCAACTATGAAGGCGAAGGAACAACATATTATAATCAAAGAATTAGCCTTGAAAACAAGATTCAAGTAACCCCTGGCGCGTATTATTTGTTTAGCATTAGCGAAACTCAAACAAGATATAAACTTATAATTCGTGCTTATAATGAAAATGGCAACTTTGTTTCTAATTTAGGAACGGTTGATGCTGGCGCTATTCAAGCCCCTAATAATGCGCATTATTTCTCAATTTCAATTTATGATTCAAAAGGTGGCGTTAATGCAGAAAAACTTTTCTCGCTTTTAGATGATGGCACTTTAAAACCAACAATGCAATTGTATGTTTATTCGAAAGAGCCTGCATGCAATCACATTGCAAAAGAGGGTTGTGATGTAGTTATAGAGCCAACCTGTCAAGAAGATGGTTACACAGAGCATCTTTGTAGTGTTTGTGACCAAAAATATAAAACAAATATTGTTGCAAGACTTAATTCTTGTGTAGCAGAAGAAGGAAAAGATAAAGTAGTTGATGCTACATGTGGCGAAGATGGATATACAGAGCATACTTGCAAATTCTGTGGAAATAAATTTAAAACAGATACAGTTTCTGCAACTGGCAAACATACTCCTGATGCTACTAAAGACAAAGTTGTAAATGCTACTTGCAAAGAAGTTGGTTATACAGAACATAGCTGTTCGGTTTGTAAGAAAACTTATAAAACAGATGAAACAGATATAGACCCTGATGCACATAATGTAAAAATAGCCCAAGCAGTTGAATCAACTTGTACTAAAACTGGTTTAACAGAAGGTAGTTATTGCTCTTGGTGTAATAAAATATTAATCGCGCAAGAAGAAACACCTAAAAAACCACATACAGAGTTTGTTTCAAGAAAAGGTTATGAAGCAACTTGCAAAAACGCAGGTTTTACAGATGAAATTTCTTGCTCTGTTTGTAAAACTGTAATAGTTGAGCGTGAAAGACTT
>JAZRPX010000256.1:0-3459 GCA_045649445.1 Acutalibacteraceae bacterium
CCTGGAATGAAAGTTTTGCAATTCGCTTTTGATTCGCGTGAAGAAAGCGATTATTTGCCACATAATTATATCAAAAATTGCGTTGTTTATACAGGAACTCACGATAACGATACGATTTTAGGTTGGCAAAAAAGCGCTAACAAAAAAGACATTAGTTTTGCAAGAAAATACTTAAACGCAAAGCGTGGCAATCTTGTTTGGCCAATGATTACTAGCGCATTATCAAGTGTTGCTGATACTGCGATTATCACAATGCAAGATATTTTAGAACTTGGGTGTTTCGCTAGAACGAACATTCCGTCAACTGTGGGTGAAAATTGGAAATGGCGTATGTTGGCTACTGATTTGTGTGAAGAAAAATTTGAAAAGTTAGGATATTTAACAAAGCTTTATTCAAGGGCTAGAAAGGGTTAATTTTAATGATGAATTTTGAGAATAGTTTGATTTTATATGCAAAAACCAAATATCAGAAAGAATTGTCGGCGCTTTCGGCAAATGAACTTCATAATGTTGTTTCAAGCGCAGTTATGGCAGAAATTTCTGAAAATTGGGCTAAATCTCAAAAAAAGCATAATCAAAACAAATGCGCTTATTATCTTTCTGCAGAGTTTTTAGTAGGCCGCGCAATTTATAATAATATTTTTTGTTTAAAAGCAACTAATAAGGTTGCCGATTTGCTTAAAAAGTATGGTAGTGATATAGAAAAATTAGAAGATGTTGAAGATGCAGCGCTTGGAAACGGTGGGCTTGGGCGTCTTGCGGCTTGTTTTTTAGATAGCGCGGCAACTTTAAATTTGCCACTTGATGGCTATGGAATTCGTTATAAATTTGGGCTTTTTAAGCAGTATTTTGAAAATGGTTTTCAAAAGTGTGCGCTTGATGATTGGACAAGATATGGTGACCCTTGGTCAATAAGAAAAGAAGACGAGGCAGTTTTAGTTGAATATTCAGATGAAACTGTAAAAGCAGTGCCTTATGATATGCCGATTTTGGGCTATGATACTGATAATATCGGCACATTGCGTCTTTGGCAAGCAGAGCCGATTGATGAGTTTGATTTTGATTTGTTTAATGAGCAAAAATATGAAAAATCGTTAAAATATAAAAACAGCGCAGAAAATATTTCAAGAGTTTTATATCCTAATGATACAACATTTCAAGGCAAATTGTTGCGTCTTAAACAGCAATATTTCTTCTCATCTGCATCGCTCAAAGATATTTTAAAAAGATTTAAAGAAAAACATTCAGATGATTTCAACAAATTGCCTGATTTTGTTACAATTCAATTAAATGACACTCACCCTGTTATCTCAATTCCTGAACTCATTCGTCTTTTATCACTTGAAGGCGTTGAGTTTGAAAAAGCGCTCAAAATTGCAAGTAAGGTTTTTAATTACACAAACCATACGATTATGCAAGAAGCGCTTGAAAAATGGGATTTGAAATTTGTTAGAAGAATTTCAAAAGATGTTGCAGATATCATTTTGAAAATTCATAATAAGCAAAAGGCTCAGTTAAAAGAAAAAGGGTTTAACAAAGAATTTTTGCCACAAGTTGAAATTATTCAAGGCAAAACCGTTCATATGGCTTATCTTGCTTGTTATTGTTCAAAATATATCAATGGCGTAGCAGAAATTCATACAGAAATTTTGAAAAATGATGTGCTTAAATGTTGGTATGAGTTAAGTCCACAAAAATTCCAAAACAAAACAAACGGCATAACTCAACGCAGATGGTTAGGCCTTTGCAATCCAAAATTGTCAGCGCTTATCACTCGTCTTTTAAAAAGTGATAAATGGCTTACAAATTTAGATGAGTTAAAGGGATTAGAGCGTTTTGCAGATGATAAGCAAGTGCTTGATGAGTTTATTGCAATCAAACAGGAAAACAAGCAAAAATTAGCCGATTATATCTTCAAAAAAGAAGGTATTAAAGTTGATGTAAACACTGTTTTTGATGTTCAGATTAAACGACTTCATGAATATAAACGCCAATTTTTAAATGCACTAGCGATTTTAGAGCTTTATTTTGAAATAAAGAGCGGAAGTTTAAAAGATTTTAAACCAACAACATTTATTTTTGGCGCAAAATCAGCGCCTGGCTATTTTAGAGCAAAAGCAATTATCAAACTTATTGATGAAATTAAAAATTTAATTGAAAAAGATGAAAATGTAAGCAAATATATAAAAATTGTTTTTGTTTCAAATTATAACGTTTCTTATGCCGAAAAAATTGTTGCGGCGGCAGAGGTTTCAGAGCAAATTTCAACCGCAGGCACAGAAGCGAGTGGCACAGGCAATATGAAATTGATGCTTAATGGCGCTTGTACGCTCGGCACTTTTGATGGCGCAAATGTTGAAATTGTTGAAGAAGCAGGCGAGCAAAACAACTTTATTTTTGGCGCGCGTGTTGAAGAAATTGAAAGCGTTAAAGATAGTTATGATATTAATAAAATTTATAATGAAAACAAAAAATTCAAGCGTGTTTTAGATGCGCTTGTAGATGGAACGCTTGATGATAACGGCACAGGAATGTTTAAAGAGTTATATAGTGCAATTTTAGAAGGCGCGTCTTGGCATAAGCCAGACCATTATTATCTCGGCCTTGATTTTGATGATTTTATACGAGCAAAAATTGAGATAAACAATTGCCAAAAAGATAAGTATTTATATGCCAAAAAATGCTTTATAAATATGTGTAATGCAGGCAAATTCTCATCAGATAGAACAATCAAACAATATGCCGAAGAAATCTGGCATATAAATAAGGTGTAAAAAGAAAAAGCCAATCTCAAAAAACAAGAGGTTGGCTTTTTGTATAATGAAAACCACTTGAAAAATCACTTGAAGTTAATTTCTATGTAGTATATAATTGTAATATGTTATAAATATAAAGGAGAATTTTTTATGAAAAGACTTGTAAGTATTATTTTATCAATGTTAATTGTTATTTCTGCAATTGGCGTTCTTCCTGTTTTGGCCGAAGAAAAAGCAACATCTGAAAATTTTTTAGACAGAGTAAAGTCTGACTTCGACCTTGTTTGGTCTGATGAATTTAATGGCGATACTCTTGATACAACAAAATGGAAATTTGATGGTCAAATGACTCGTAGAAACTCTGAACTTCAAATTTATGCCGATTCTATGGAAGACGGTAACTTGCAGTTTGATGGTCAGAGTGCTATTATTGTTCCAAAGATTGAATCACGAGTATCTCTAGATGGCAGAAAATATAAATACACATCCGCTGAAATTTCAACTCAAGGAAAACAATCTTGGAAATATGGTTATTTTGAAATTCGTGCAAAACAAGCATGTGGTAAAAACATTGTTCCGGCTATTTGGACGATGGGTTATGACTAT
Source organism: Acutalibacteraceae bacterium (assembly GCA_045649445.1). GTDB lineage: Bacteria > Bacillota > Clostridia > Oscillospirales > Acutalibacteraceae > RUG11462. Next base: position 3,363 of record JAZRPX010000256.1, read on the forward strand.
CCATCCGGCACTTGCGACTGGCCTTATTCAGGCGAGATTGATATTATTGAAGGAAACAGTAGCAAATCTGTTTATTCATCCCTTCATCATGCAAATG
>JAZRPX010000257.1:0-6152 GCA_045649445.1 Acutalibacteraceae bacterium
ACTGAAGTTTTTGCAAAAAATCCAAGGTCTCGGCGTGGCTCTGGAAGGTTACACCTTCAGCTAACTGAACATTAAAAATCAAGATATCCAATCCCCGCTTGGCTGCAATCTTCGGATCCAGCTGCCGCAGAGAGCCTGCAGCAGCGTTTCCCTGAATAACCTGTAGCAAAGTATGTTGCTGCTTTTGCGCCAACTACAGTTTTTGTTGCATGAACACAAGCTGCGTTGCCTGAAGTTGGATCAACAACTACAGGTGGAATTGTCATATTAGTTTGACCAGGAGCTGTACTTTGTTCTACTGGTTCATCGCTGCCACCAGGAATTGTAACAGTTGTTACACCTGAATCTGTAGATTTAGTTGTTTCTGTTGGTTCTGGTTCACCAAATTGAATAATGTTAGGGTCATCAAGTGTTATAACATCAGGCACAACACCGCCATTTTGGTTGAAATCTTTAAGAACTAAATCATAAGCAGTGTTAGCAACATCTTCTCTTTCGCCTTTATAAACACTGATTGGAGAAATAATAAGAATTGGTTTAATTTCACATTTAACATGGCCTAATGCTTCAGCATTTTCTTTTCCGCCATAACCTGATTCAACGTTCCAGTCAAACATTTCTCTTGTTCCTGCTCTATACCACCAATAGTTTTGAACAGTTATAACAACATTTTCAACTTCAGAAATATGAGTGAATTTAGATACATCTAGATAATATGTTCTAGTTGTGCCAGGATATTGCCAAGCCGTTGTTCTAACCAACCCTGGATTTGTATGATTATTACCCTCTTTGGTGTTAATACCAATACTTACCTCGGCAATAGTTGGCTCACCCTGTAAATTTATACATTGATCTAAAGTTACATCAACTTTTAAATACCCTGAACCTTGCATTGCAAGTGTTAAAGCATCTTTTGCAGCATCATACATATGGTCAATTCTAAACGCTGTTTGAACCTGCTCACGAGAATTCAAGTTTTGGGTAAATCTTGTATAACCATAGTTTTCTTCTTTTGCAAAAGCTGCAGAACGCCAAACAGCGCCATCAGCTGAATAATGAATTCCTTCAGGAGCGTTGTTATCATCTACTTTAGATTTTGGCGCAAACTTAAGGAATGTTGTTTGGTTTGGATCTGGTGGAGGAGTTGGAATAGGAGGAATGGTTGTTTCTTCCTGAGCATCATAAACTTTTAAAGGATAAATTGTAGTATCAGGCTGTGTACCTAAACCACCGCCACAACCCCAGTTGTAACATTGAATTTGAACATAAACATATTTTATATTATTTTCATATTCTTCTTCAATAAATCTTGAAACATCAAGGATAAATGTTCCTTGTTGCTCTGAAGACAAACTATTAGTACCAGTTGTTGCGATAATGTTACCATGTGGCTTATCAACCAAATTAATAGTAATAGTTGGACGACAAGCACTGCCATATGTAGTTAAAGCAGAGTTCATAGAAACTGCAACTGATAAGAAACCATCATAATATTCACAAGTTTCTTCAATAGCTTCTTTCATTGCTTTTTGATCAGTAACCTTAAAAAACATTTGATATTGTTGTTGAATATGGTCACTTTTAATTCTTACAGAACCATCATTAGAAGCTTTAACAGTTGTTGGTCTGTTACTTGCTAATGAAGGGTCATAGTTGCTAGTTTCGAATCTATAAGCTGTTAATGGCTCAATATCAGCAGTTGATGAAACTGCAAAGCCGGTAATACAGATTAAAACTGCAAGTAAAACACTAAGTATTTTTTTAGCATTTCTCATAATAATAACCTCCAAATATAATTTCTCATATTATTGCAATTAATTATATCACAAAATCGTTTATAATACAAGTTTTGAGATTGTTTTTTCTAATATTTGTTGATTGTACACAATTTAACGAAAAAATTTTAAACACTTTAACTATAAAACCTTGTTGCTTTTTATTTGTTTTGGGGTTTGATTGAGCGTTTTTTTATAAGCGCGCCAAAAAGATGAATAATCTGAAAACCCACACTTTGTGGCAACAACATAAGCACTCTCGCCTTTGGCAATTAAATCTTTTGCCGCCATTATTCGTTTTATAATGACATATTCCCAAACAGATGCGCCTACTTGTTTTTTAAACACTCGATTTGCTTGAGAAGTGCTTATAAAAAACTCATTTGCGATTTTCTGCAAATTCAAATCCAGGAACAGATTTTTATTAATAAAATCAACCATCTGCGTTGCTATGTTTTTGCTCTCTTTTAATGGCTTTTTTTGCTCTTTTTTGTCATAAGCTTTCAAGATTTCAACCAAGAGCGAATTAAGAGGCGCTATTATATAAGCATCTGTTTTGTCTTCATCAATACACCTCTTTATTGTATCAATACAAGAAAAATAATGGTTTGTTTCAAAATCTTCAGGAGCATAAAGATTCATTATCCCCAATTTACGAGAATTAAAAGGATTCAAAATTTCTTTGCCGATTGTTTCATAAACGGCAAAAGGAGAAAAATGTATTGAAATACGCTCATAAGTTTTATTTGATTTTATCTGCAATTTATGCGTTTCACCTTGGCGCATAATCATGATATCGCCAGGATTTAATTTATAAACATTTCCTTCAACAAAATACTGCGCATCACCACTTATGAAAATGTATAGTTCATAAACATCGTGAGCATGCATTTGAAAATTCTCTGGTTTTGGATTTTTTGTTATATGATGACTACATTTTAAAACGCCATTAACATACTCTGTTATATTTCCCATAGTTTTTACTCCCTTTCACTATAATTATAACAATTTATGCGCATATTTGCAAGGTTTTTGCGTAAAAAAGCAATTGATTTGCAAAAACAATCATAGTATAATAAATTTAAAGTGAGGTGTATATTAATGCAAAAATTTAAACTTTGCGCATTTGCTGATGAAGCGGGCGACGCTTTATTTGAGCAAATAAAAGCATTAAAAGAAAACGAAATCTCTAACCTTGAAATTAGAAATGTTGATAACATAAATGTTTCTGATTTAACGGTAGCAAAAGCAAAAGAGATTAAACACATTTTAGATGAAAACGATATACGCGTTTTTTCAATCGGCTCACCTATTGGAAAGATTGGAATTGATGATGATTTTAGCGCTCATCTTGAAAAGTTTAAAAGAACTTTGGAAATCGCAGATATTTTAGAAGCAAAAGCTTTTCGTCTTTTCTCTTTTTATATTGAAAAAGGCAAAAATCCAGATGACTATAAAACACAAGTTATCGAGCAATTAGGAGAATTTATAAAGACAAACGAAAACAGTGGTATCACTCTTTGCCACGAAAACGAAAAAGGAATTTTTGGTGATGTAGCTTCTCGTTGTTTAGAAATTCACAAGGCATTGCCTGAATTACGCGCAGTTTATGACCCTGCAAACTTTATTCAATGTGGTGAAGATACAATAAAAGCGTTTGAAACGCTCAACCCTTATATTCACTATATGCATATCAAAGATGCTAATGCTGACGGCACTATTGTTCCATCAGGCAAGGGTGTTGGAAGAATTGCAGAATTAGTTAAAATGTATAAAGGCGAGATTTTAACTTTAGAGCCACATTTATACGAATTTTCAGGACTTAAAAATCTTGAAAAGCAAGGTGAAGAAAGCACAATCTTGCAAAGTTACAAAGACAATCGAGAAGCGTTTGACGCTGGTGTTAACGCATTAAAAGATATTTTAAAAGGGGTATAATATTATGAAACTTGGAGCACAACTTTACACAGTTAGAGAATATTGCAAAGATTTAGAATCATTAGAAGAAACTTTAAAAAAGGTTGCCGAAATCGGCTATAAATATGTTCAACTTTCAGGCGTTTGCGATTACACTACTGAATGGATTAACGAAAAGTTAGAAAAATACGGTCTTTTAGCGCCACTTACTCATTTTGATACAAACAAAATTTTAAATGAAACCCAAGAAACAATTGATTTTCATAAGAAAATGAATTGTAAATATCTTGGTCTTGGTTGGTATAATTTCAAAGAAAATACCATTGATAATTTCATTGAAACTTTTGACTGCGCAATCAAAACAATTGCAAAAGATAACGATGTTTATTTTGCTTATCACAACCACGACCCAGAATTTCAAATTATTGATGGCAAAACTATTTTAGATTTGCTTTGCGAAAAATATAATGAGGACGAACTTAAAATTACAGTTGATACATATTGGGTACAAGCAGGCGGTGCTGATCCTGCCCAAATTTTAAGAAAACTAAACGGAAGAATTCCTTGTATTCATCTTAAAGATATGGGGTATCAAAGAACTATGTTACCTGTTGGTAGTGGTAATATGAACTTTTTCTCTATAACAGGGGCGGCAAAAGAATCGGGCGTTGAATATGCTTTTGTTGAGCAAGACAACTGCAATGGTGAAGACCCGTTTGAATGCTTGAAAAAAAGTTTTGATTACTGTGTAAACACACTTGGAATTGAGGTTGAATAATATGAAAAAGATAAGACTTGGAATTATCGGACTTGGAAATATGGGCACAGGCCATCTTAACAATATTTTAGAAGAAAACTGCCCTGATTTTATCGTTAGCGCAATTGCCGATATTAACCCTGAAAGACTTGAATTTGCTAAAGAAAAAATCGAAGGCGTTGCAACATTTTTAGATGCAGATGAAATGATAAATAGTGGGCTTTGCGATGCAATTTTAGTTGCTGTTCCTCACTATGACCACCCAAGATACGCTATTTCTGCTATGAAAGCAGGGCTTCACGTTATGGTTGAAAAACCTGCCGGTGTTTACACAAAACAAGTTATGCAGATGAACGAAGAAGCAAAAAAACACAATGTTGTTTTTGGTATGATGTTTAATCAACGAACAAATTCTATTTACAAAAAAATGCGTGAATTGGTGCAATCGGGAGAGTATGGTCAGATAAGAAGAACAAACTGGCTTATTACAAACTGGTATCGCCCTAAAGCTTACTATGATTCAGGCGCTTGGCGTGCTTCTTGGAAAGGCGAAGGTGGTGGCGTGCTTCTTAACCAATGCCCTCATCAACTTGACCTTATGCAATGGATTTGTGGTATGCCTGTAAAAGTTCAAGCGCATTTATCTTACGGCAAATGGCACGAAATCGAAGTTGAAGATGATGTTACAGCGTATATGGAATACGAAAACGGCGCAACAGGTGTTTTCATCACAACAACAGGCGACCCTTGTGGTTCAAACCGATTTGAAGTTCAAATGGACAAAGCGAAAATCGTTGTTGAAGATGGCGAACTTAAAGTTTGGGAGCTTGACGTAGCAGAGCCGGAGTTTACTAAAACAAACACTTTGCCTTTTGCTTCTCCTAATGCTACAAAAATTGATGTTGAATTTGATAAAGAAGATAATCCACAACACATCGGCGTAATGAATGCGTTTGCAGGCGCAATTTTGCGTGGCGAGCCACTTATTGCAAATGGTGAAGAAGGTATTAACGGGCTTACCCTTTCAAACGCAATGCATTTATCAGATTGGTTAGGCAAAGCAGTTGATTTGCCATTTGATGAAGAGCTTTATTATAATGAACTTATGAAACGAGTTGCAACTTCAAAACTCAATGAAAACGTTGTATCAGTTGTTGCAGATACAAGAGGAAGTTATAATGCAAAATAAACTTAAATTTGGCGTTATCGGTGTTGGAAATATGGGCACTGCCCACGCAAAACATCTTTATGAAGGCAAAATCGAAGGTGGGGTATTAACTGCGCTTTGCGATACCGATATTCGAGTTAGAGAACGTTTAAAAGCACAGTTTATCGGCATAAAAGTTTATGAAAATCACATAGATTTGTTAAAAAACAGTGATATTGATTGCGTTATCATTGCAACTCCTCATTACGCTCACCCAAGCATTGCCATTGATAGTTTTAAAATGGGTAAAAATGTGCTTACAGAAAAGCCAATTGGCGTTTTGCAAACAGAAATTGAAAAGATGATAAACAGCGCAAAAACTTCAGGCAAAGTTTTTGGCATTATGTTTAACCAACGCACAAATTCGTTATTTAAAAAGGCGAGAGAGATAGTAAAAAGTGGGCAATTAGGTGAGAAAAGGCGCCTTGTTTGGCAAACAACTAATTGGTATCGCACACAAAGTTACTATAACTCAAGCTCTTGGCGAGCAACATAT
>JAZRPX010000258.1:0-5332 GCA_045649445.1 Acutalibacteraceae bacterium
TTCCACATAAACCACGAAGGCAGACAAATTGAAAACACAACAGCAAAAAGCCAACTCTCATTTTGAGAGTTGGCTTTTTTAAGGAAGATTGTATGAAAAAAATATAGCAATATATCTAATAAAAATTACAAGCATAAAAAACTTATTAGTCTTATCATAGACGTCCAACAAGTCAGATTTATTTCTCTAACTTTTCTGTATAACTATAAGAACAATTTTTACATTTATAAACAATAATACCCTTGTTCTTTTTAACTGTTTCTTTATAATCGTGTGGCAAACCAGACCATTTACCATCACCATTGTAAGAAAGTTTTTTCAACTCACCACATTCGCTACATGTCCACAAATGATAACCTTCTTTACCGCAAGAAGGAGTAAATTCCTTTGTGTATTCATATTTGTGGTCTAAAATTGGAATAGTTTTTTCACTAAAGGTTTCTTCACAAACTTCACAATATGTTCTAATATTGCCTTTATACACACAATCAGAAGGCGTTGTTTCGGTAGCAATTTTATGACCTGGAGCAACACCATCAGCTAAATAACAATATTCACAATGATTTGGTATTAAACAATCACCATCAACAAAACTGTGTTCGCAAGTTACTGTAAAGTCACCCGACAAATCAAAAGCAACACTGATTTCTTGTCCTTTTGATTTTAAAACATTGTTTAGTGCAATAGTTATGTATTGTGCATTTTCTTCAATATTAGTTAACGCACCTACATTTTTAATTTTTGTGTTAGCAAGTACAACATCACAATATGTTAATGCTTTGTTTGAGTAGAAAAGATACGAAGCATCATTAACAACACAGCTGTTAAGATTTAAAATATTGCCTTCTTTAATCAGAAACGCTTTTCTATCATTAAGATTAAATGTACAATTGTTAAAAGTCGCATCATCACTTGTTATTCTAAACGGCGAACTGTCTTTTGTGCGATTAGTATAAGTGAATGTGCAATTTGAACAGGTTGGCGCAACCGACGAATAATATCCATCATAAAGCGAACCTGATTTTTTTGAATCAATTGTAACATCAACATCAACCAAATTTGCAACCGAAATATAGTTGGCTTTTCTTGAATAGATAAAATTACTTGAACCATTTGCAATCAAGATGTTACCGTTTTTAATTGTAAGTTTTTCTGTGTTTTCGTTTACGTACAAAGTACCTTTAGAAACTTTCAATGTTTTACCATTCAAATCCAAAATAGTTTCTTTAAGAATTTCAAAATTTTTGGTGATTTTGATATCTTTTGAAAGTTTAATTGTGCCACCTGGCAAAATATATTTCAGAGCTTTTTCTAACTCATTTTCTGATTCAACTTCAAAGTTGTCAGAAAGTTTAACACAAGAATCTTTATTTACAACAACCGATGTTGTTTTTGTTTCATCTGTTTTAACAAAAATAAGTTTTTCAACAGTTGGTTTGCTTGATTTTGTGCCTTTGAAAGAAATATCAAAACAACTTTCGACTTGCAAATCAACTGAACCAACATAAGCTTGGTTTCCTATTGCTTTGCCGTGGTCAACAGCTTTGATTTTGTTAGTTTTTTTGCCGTTGATATATGTGGTTAAATCCGAGTTTCCGAGTTCCGCATAAACATCATACTTCCCTGGTTTTAACTCATCTTGCATTATAAAATTTAATGTGTCTGTGTTATTAAAAGAAGTGATGTTAGTATTATTGTTTTTACCATTATTCTTAATATTTATAGCATCAAACGTTTGATAATTGTCATATAACTTATCTTCTTTAAGCTGGTAAACTCGAGCATAATCAACCCACATTTTCCAATCGTTTTCTTCCCTATCATCAACTGGTAAACCATGCATACCAAGAGCAACATTCAAAATCAACCAATGCTCATAATTTCTAAAGCTTTGTGATAAGTCTGGTATTGTAATATCAACAATATTTTGCATTTCATCATCAACACCGACTATCATATATTTATCTGTCCAGTAAAGCCAATAATTATGAAATTCTTCGTTGAGTTTATGGTCTAAAGATTGGGAGCCTATAGGTGTTCTTAAGTGGGTTTTTTCACCATATGGTGAATGGTGCAATGTTGAGACAATTGTATTATTGTTGTGTGACTTTTCTAAAATATCAATTTCCCCAGAAAAAGGCCAATAACAACCACCATATTCATAATCCATTCCCATCATCCAGATGGCTGGAACAACGTTTTCGCCACAAGATAATTTTGCTCTGAATTCAAAATATCCGTATTTCCACGCACTTCTGCCCTGGGTTGAAATTTCTGCAGAAGTATATTTAAACTTTGTGCCATCTTTAGCAACATATTCTTCGATTTTTGGAACGAAAACTAAATTTTCGCCATCAAGTTGTAGATTTTTATCATCCAATGAACTTGTATAATACTGGAGTTCAGAGTTTCTGCGACAATCAGCATCAATCTGCCATTTTTTCAAATCAAGAGTATCGCTATTAAATTCATCAGACCAAACAAGTTCATAATCTTCTTTTACTCTCTCTAAAAAAGTTTGGGTTATATAGTTATTTTGAGTACTAAAAATTTTTACTCCAATTAATGCTGAAACAACAATAATTATACTTAAAACAATGCATAAAATCTTTTTCATAAGATTTCTCCTATTATATCATATGAAAATAAATTTGCCTTTAAAAAAGGAGTGCCGAAGCACTCCTTTTTTAAAAGAGAAGTTGTATGAAAAAATTATCAATCAATCTAAATTTATTCAAAAGATTTAAAGTAGTTTAACATATCAACAAAACTGTCTCTAACAGTCATTGTGCTACCGTCTTTGCAGTATACTTTTGTATCGTTACCAAGTGAGCAATGTTGAGCTGCATAATAAGTTTTAAGTTCAACCTTTGCACCTGTTGTACTACGAGAGCAGCTATCAACAAAGTATTTTGAATATTTATAAGGAACTGTTCCATCACCTGTTGAATGATAAATTTTCAATGGATTTGGATAATCAATAACAGTTGTTGAATAAATTTCTTCGATTCTTGCATCATCAGTTGTTGAAAGATAATCTTCATAACCTGCTTTGAATTCGCCTTTTTCCATATCATAAAACTGTGAACAATATTTCCAAATTGCTGAATTTGGAACAACTCTTTCAGAGAAGTTGAGTTGATATAATAATCTTTCTTCATCTGTTACATATTTTTCGCTTAATGCAAATGGGAAAGATTGTTGGGTATAGTTTGTAGAATTTAAAGCGTTATATTCATCAAAACTAAATCTATACATTGATGAAATCAATTTTTTATTCTCTGTTGTCCAGCCATAGCAGTAACCTTGTCTGTAAAGTGACAATACAGGAGAATCTTGAACTTGTGCCAAAATTGGAACCTCGCCTGAACAAGCAACGCTTGTGCTTGAAAGACCACCCATTGAATTGCCTTTCAAGAAAACTTCATCATAAATATTGTAATATTCTTTTACATATTTATAAGCGGCAATTGTAGATTCAACAGAAGTAGGGTTACCCATATTATAAGGGCCAGCCACACCACCATCTACCATCAAGACCGCATATCCTTGGTGTGCAAAATAGTTTGCATCCCTCTTAAAACCCCAAAGCAAATTATTAGAATTATCATTATGACCATGACAAGTTATAATAAGACGGGTTGGTGTGCCTTTTTCTGTATAAGTTTTTGGCAATAAAAGACCTGCTTTATCTGTGCCGCCGCTTGGTAAATTAATTGTTAAAGGAATTGCAGTTAATTCTGTAACATCGCCTGCATCAGGATTATCAGTAACAACTGCTGCTATCGGACGGTCTTCGCTATCTGTATAATACATATCGCCTTCGATAATAGCGAGTTTAATACCTTTTGTTGTATCAATCAAATCAGTATTAGGGATAATTCTCTTGCCCGTGTAAACATAAGGTGTTGCATAACCTTCAGGAGTTTCAATCATACCTTTGTTAATGATTACAACAGCATCAAGATAACCTTTAATAAGTTCTAATTGTTCTGAAGTGAATGAATCTTTATCATTAAATGCAAGACCTGCTACTTTGTAGATTGAACGCTTATTATTATCTAAAGTTGCTGTGATAGTTACAACTTCGCCATCTGCAAGTTTGATTTTCAAGTAACCTTGACCGATAAACTCACGAGTTAAGTTTTTATCTTTAATTCTAACAACTGAACCTGCAAGAACATAGTTAGTATCAGTTGTTTCATAATAACCGCCAGATTTTACAAAAGCATAATTATCTTCTGAAATTGTTGAATCTGCAAAATATTCTGCAGGGCCAATTTTTGTTCCTCTTTCAACAATGCTAAAACCAAGTGTTTCAAACGCTTCAACATCTGCTTTTGAAATAGTTGATAAGAATCTCAAACCATTAGCATCATCAACTGCGCTAATTCTCATACTTGCGCCGAAAAGTTGATTAAACTTAACTGTAATTGCTGTGTAAGTTTCGCCCACTGTACCAACGCTACCTGCTTTTACAATGTTACCTTTTGAGTCTTTGAAAGCGAGAATTTTTGAGTTGTCTTGTGTTGCCAAGTTAAGTGCTGGCAATGTTTCATTTTCTTTTGTAATAGTTACAACTGTATCTGTAAACTCGTTAAATTTTGCGTTATAAACACAGTTTAAACCTTGAATTAAATTTGCAGTGTCAACTGGTTCTCCGTTTTCATCTTCCCATCGAACGAATGTAGCACCGTCTTTAACTGGATTTGCAGGTGGAAGGATTTGTTGACCATAAACTGTTTCAATAATTTTATATTCTTCGCCATCTACACACCAAACAGAACCAAGTGTGTCTGTTTCATCAAGAACAATTTTAGCACTGTTTGTTGTTTGGTTGTAAACACCTTTTCTTAAAGTTGCGTTTTTGAAAACAACAGTTGCAGGTGCGCCTGTGACAATTGTTTTACCTGAAACTTTAACTGCTTTTGGTGTGTAAGCACTATTATCAAAAAGGCTACAGCCTGTTTTACAGTTAAGATAAGCATCACCACCAACAATGATTGAAGAAGAAGTGTTAACCTTCATTGAAGCGGCGTTACCAGATTCAGTGTTAGCATAGAAGTTGCGACCGATATTTAATGTACCAGTTGGGTATGTTCTGCCTTTACAGGTAAAGTCACCTGTAACTGTTACAGTTACATTTGCGCTCCAGAATGAACCAGTTTTAACATCGCCTTTAACATAAAAGCCGTTGTTTGAATTGATTGCATTTGTTTCAACGTTTCCATAGAAAGATGGGTTGCCATCTACAACAGCAGCATTAAAAGTTGTTATTGAAAAATTACCTTTGTAACTTCCGTTTACATTAGCAGTTAAACTACTTGAGAAG
>JAZRPX010000259.1:0-2634 GCA_045649445.1 Acutalibacteraceae bacterium
TAGAAAGGAAAAAATAAATGTCTGATACAATTGCTGCAATTTGCACAGCGCAAGGCAAGGGCTCTATTGGTATTATCAGAATCTCGGGCGATGATGCAACGAGTGTTGCTAATAAAGTTTTTAAGCCAAAGCGCGAAAATAAGACAATTGAAAATTTAAAAGGTTATCAAGCGGCATTTGGTCACATTTATGACATGTACGGTGTTATTGATGAATGTATTGCTTTAAAATTCAATGCGCCTTACTCTTATACCGGTGAAGATACTGTTGAATTATCAATTCACGGTGGCGAAGCAGTTTTAAAACAAGCGCTTAGAGCCGTATTCGAAGCCGGCGCGCGCACTGCCGAGGGTGGCGAATTCACAAAACGTGCATTTTTAAACGGAAAAATGTCGCTCGCTCAAGCCGAAGCAGTTATGGATATGATTTCGGCTTCAGGTTCGGCAGCAGCAAGAGCAACTGCGGCAATTTTAGACGGCGCAAGTGGCAAAAAAATTCAAGAAATCAAAGATATTTTGGTTTATGCTTCTGCTATGGTTACAACATTTACTGATTTTCCTGAAGAGGGCGAACAGGAAATGGAAAACGAACAGTTTTTTGCAAAACTTGAATTTGCTCAAGCAGAGCTAAAAAAACTTATAAACGATTATGACAAGGGTAAAATCATTCGTGAAGGCGTTGAATGTGTAATAGTTGGCAAACCGAATGTTGGCAAATCAACTATTATGAACTCGCTTTCTCGATTTGATCGTTCAATCGTTACCGCTGTTGCAGGAACAACAAGAGATATCATTGAAGAAACTGTTGATATCGGTGGTGTAACGCTAAATCTTTGTGACACTGCGGGAATTCATGGTTCTAATGATATAGTTGAGCAAATCGGCATTGAAAAAGCGCTTGAAAAAATCAAAACTGCAGGGCTTGTTTTGGCAGTTGTTTCTGCCGAAACTGATATTGATGATGAAGACCTTGAACTTTTGAAAAAAGCAGGTGAAACACCTGTTATAATCATTGTTAATAAAACTGATATCGTTAAAAATCCTGATGTTTCTATTCTTGAAGGCATGGGCAGAATTGTTTATACTTCTGCGAAAAACAACACAGGAATTGAAGATATTAGAAATGCAATTTTAGAAGAAATAGGCATTTTAGAATTTGATGTTAGCTCAAATCTAATTGCTAATGAGCGCCAGTTTAACTGTGTTAAAGAAGCAGAAGTTGCGCTTGATAACGCAATTAACGAAATTAAAAATGGGCAAACATTAGACGCAGTTGGTTTTCTTATAGAAGATGCAATCGGCGCGCTTTTAAAATTAACTGGTGAAAATGTTAGCGAAACAGTTGTTGCAGAAGTTTTTTCAAAATTCTGCGTTGGAAAATAAACGAGAGGATGTAAAAAGAAATGGCTGAAAAAGGGGTATTTCGCACAAGCGCTTTTGGTGGGTTTAATAAAAAAGATGTTTTGAAATATTTTGAAGATTTGCAAAACGAAAAAAACAGCGCCAACAATGAAGCGTTAAAAGAAAATGAAACTTTAAAGAAAGAATTAGTAGAAAAAAGCGAAAAAATTTCAGAATTGCTTAATCTTTTAGACAAAGCAACTGAAAAAGCAGAAGAATTAGAGAAAAAAGTTAAAGCGCTTGAAGATGAAAGCAAAAAGAACTCAAATCTTGAAGCAGCGCTTTTAGAAGCAAACAAAGCACTTGAAGAAAATCAAGATTTCAAATCAAGATTTGAAGAAGTTTCTAGAAAAGTTTTAAAAATAAAATCAGATTATATTATTAAAGAATCTGAATATAAAAAGTTAGAAACTAAATATTCAGCGCTTAAAGGCGCAGTTGATTTGTTGCCAAAAATGAACGAATCAGATTTTACAAAAGCAAGAGAATCTCTTGATGAAATTACAAATGTTATAAACGAGTTACAAAAACTCAACTATTCAATTGATAGAATTAAGGATTAATAATGGAATATTCTTTTAACACGAAAGACATTAAACTAAAAGCCAAAAATTTAACTGCAGGTGATAAGGTTTATCTTTCAGGCGTGGTTTATACTGCTCGCGACGCGGCGCATAAACGAATTTTTGAATTGCTTGATAAAGGCGAAAAATTGCCGTTTGATATTGATGGCGCAAGTATTTATTACGCAGGGCCAACCGAAACGCCAAAACACCTTGTAATCGGTTCTTGCGGACCAACAACCTCAAGCAGAATGGACAAGTTTGCTCCAAGACTTTTAGATTTAGGGCTTTATAGTATGATAGGCAAGGGCGAACGCTCTGAAGAAGTTGAAAAAGCAATTATAAAAAACGGCGCGGTTTATTTTTGCGCTATAGGGGGCGCAGGGGCGCTCGCTTGTAAACACATTATTAAAAATGAAATAATTGCATTTGACGATTTAGGTTGTGAATCAATTAAAAAATTAGAGTTTAAAGATTTTCCGCTTTTAGTTGCCATTGCTCCTGACGGTACAAATTTATTTAAAAGATAATAATAAATATCCACCCGCATAGCGGGTGGTTTTTCATTTTCGGGCAAAGCCCTAATGTTACAAGCGACGCACAAGTGCGTTTAAAATTGACCTGCCAGTCATGCGTTTGTTACTTGCCACCCATAAATGGGTCTCTTGGGT
>JAZRPX010000260.1:0-3205 GCA_045649445.1 Acutalibacteraceae bacterium
TGCAGCAGCAAATTCTTCTGCTACTGTTTTATATGTGCAAGCAGCCGCATCAGTTTCAGCATTTGCATTAACATAAATCACGCCTGCTTCTACTTCTGGTTTTTGAGTTGAAGAAGTTGGTTGAGTTGTAGTTGTAGTAGTTGTAGTAGTTGTTGTTTCTTCTTCAGAAGGTTCTTCAGGAACTGCTGTTGTTGTGGTTGTTGAAGTTGACTCTGTTTCTGAAGGAATTTCACCACTGCCTTCGCCAACTCTTGTAAGAACAATGCTGTAAATAAAGATTTGTTTTTCTGATGTGGTTGGAGTAATAGAAACAGTTACATTATCTACACCATTAGCAGTAAATGTAGTAGCAAGAGTATGTTCTGTTAACTTTTTACCTGTTGTATTCAAACAGTTTACTTCACCTAATGCAACATCATTAGCAACAATATCAAAACTACCTCTTGCTTGGTTGTTGTCAGCAGTGTTGAGTGTTAAAGCATATTCACCAGCAGGAACATTTTTAAGCTCAAAGGTAAGGTTTTTATTGTTAGAGTTGCCTTGCCATTGTGCAAAGTTATATCCTGAAATATAATTTGCGAATTTTGTTACCTGACCACCGTTAACTGTGACTTTCATATTAGCATTGTCTTGTGTTGCTATGCCTGTACCTGCATTAATATTGCCTGACATATTGTCATAAACAACATAAGTATATGAATCAGAAGCTACCGGAGCTTGAGTTGTAGTAGTTGTAGTTGTAGTAGTTGTGGTAGTAGTTGTAGTTGTTGTAGTGGTTGTAGTTGTAGTTGTGCTTTCTGTTTCTTCTTGTGAAGGTTCTGTTGGTTCTTCACTTGGTTCTTCTGGTGTAGATTCGCCAGCATAATAACAATGCTCACAAACACCATCTACCATTGAATGCTCACATACTGCATAGAATGAATATGGCGCTTGTAATGATGAAAGTTCAACAGCTTCGCCATTTTCACTTGTTGCAAAATGAGTGTTTGATGCAGCAACAAAAGTAGCAAAATCAGGTTCATAAGCCCATTTTGCAACATTAGCAACCTTGCTTGAATAGAAAGTTGTAACTGTGTTTACTGAACTTTTATTAGATGTTGTTCCAGAAACAAGATAGTTTACATTTGAAATATCTGTATCATAAATATTGATTCTACCATATCTATATTCAGTTGCACTGATACCACGAGCAGCAAATGCAGAATATGAGCCACCGCCATCAATGGTTGAATTATAAATATCTATTTTACCTGATGTTGCAGAAATCATAGCAATCATTGAGTTTGAAAGAGTTTTGTTGCCAGTGTAATTAAATGAACAATTTCTGATTGTTGTATTTACACCAGCAGAATTTCTAACAACGCCTCCTGGATGGCCAATATCTGTTTTGCCAACGGTTGCACTTGAATTGAATGTAATATTTTCAACTACAACTTTATCTTGTTGAGCAAATACGCCATACCAAAGTGTAGTAGTAATATTAATTGTACCGTTTTTAATCAAAACACCTACAGCGTTTGCATCAAAACCATGAGAAATCGCAGTTAATGTATGACCATTCATGTCAACTGTAATGTATTTCTTGTTTACAGTGATAGCAGACGATGTGTTGTTTGTATAATCGCTCAAGAATTTAATTGTTGTACCCATTGCAGAAGCAGAACCTGCAGTTGCAGCGCTTAATGCTTCAGGGAATGTTGCATAAATACTTGCAGATGCATCAGTTGTAGCATTAGCATCTACAAAAACCACATTTGTTTCTGCACTTGTCAATGCCAACGGAATTAATGTTAATACCATCACAAATGCAAGTGCGATTGATAAGAACTTTTTAATTTTCATTTTAAAATTTCTCCTTTTATTTTTTGTGTTAATATTTTATCACAAAAACAAATCAAAGTCAAGTTCCAAATCCGTGCACATTTATTGACAAACCCGAGTAAATGTGATATTCTTTAAAAGAGGTGATTAAAAATGCAAAAAACATCTAATTTTACTCTTTATGAACCTAAAAAATTTTATACACCTGAACTTAAGCTTCAATCCTTTTACAAATTAGATGACAACAAAGAGCTTATTGTTGATAAACTTTATGAGGACAATTACACCATTGTATATGTTCGACAGGGGAATGTTGAGGCGGTAGCACACGGTCAAATCAGCACTCTTTCAAAGGGCGACATCTTTTTATCAGCACCTTATGAAAAGTTTGAACTTTTGCCAACTTCAAACTGTAAAAAGGTAAATCTTTTGATGATTAACTTTTTACCTTCTTTGTTTTTCGAACTTGATAAAAAGAGCAAGATTTTACGCCCTTTTGATGTTATAAATACCGAGTCGCCGAATATTTATAAAAAGGGCGAATTCGCAGACATTGACCTTTTGTTTGCAAGGTACAATAAAATCAACGATGAAGCGTTGCCACTTGAAGCATTTTCTTCGCTTTTAACACTAATTTTGTTTGAAATTTGCTCAGTTCATGACAAAACTCATCAACACATTCCTGCAAAGTTTTCAAATGAATATGACCTTAAAATTTATACCTACATTCACTCTCGAGCACTCACTAACATTAAAATTAAAGATGTAATGGATGAGTTTTTTGTTTCTGATTGGTATATAAATAAAGTTTGTAAAAAGTTTTACGGTGGTAATTTTAGTTTTATGCTCAGGTCATGTAAAATGTGGGCAGCAAGAGGACTTGTTGTTAATAAGCGTTACAAAGATTATAACACCATTGCTTCTGTTTGTGGTTATAACAATTACTCGGGATTTTATAAAGCATATAAAAATTATTTTGGGCTTTCACCAAAAGAAGATGTTATATATTTTGAAAAACACAAATATTTTTGGAAAAATCCTTAAACTTGACAAATTTTAATACCTTTTTAACTTATAATAACAAAAATTAAATATATTTTACTTTCATAACAATGGTTGACAGTCGAGATTGGAAAGAGGATTACACTGTAGAAAAAATCGTTAATGGTGTTGTTAATAACACAAAATCAGGCGATATTGTTTTGTTTCACAATGCCGCTAAAAACACTCCTTCGGCGTTGCCAATAATTTTAGAAAAACTTATCGCTGATGGCTATGAAATTGTGCCGATTTCAAAACTTATTTTAACAAATAACTTCACAATCAACCACGAAGGCAGACAAATTGAAAACACGATAGCAAAGAGCCAACTCTCGAGATAAGA
>JAZRPX010000261.1:0-1419 GCA_045649445.1 Acutalibacteraceae bacterium
AGAGAAATTATGGGTCAAAAACTCATTTATTCTCAGTCAAGCACACAAACAGTTTATTTTTACAGAAACTCTGTGGCAGTAATCGGCAGTGTAACACCAGAGATGGGCATTCCAAATGAAATGTTGCCTATGCTTTGGTACTCATTCAAAAAACAAAACTGTTATGACTATTGGGCAATGGGAGATTATTCTCGTGAGGGCAAAAAAATTCAACTTATGCTTGATGACCGTGACATTCCTGAAAACTCGATTAACTGGCTTGTTTTAGAAGGCGAAATTACTCCTACTATTAGTGAAACCGATTTTGTTTTCAACATGCCTGCAGAAAGTGTAACTTTAGTGCCAGACATCGGTCAGGTAATGTATGTAAAAGACATTCAACTTAATTTAGATGTCCCTGACCCTGATAATGTCCAAGAAACAAGTTTTGCAACTATAGAATCCGTAACCGTTGCAAATTACAAAGGCGAAAATGAAAGAACTCTTACGAAAGAAGAAATCATTAACACATTTGGAAGCGAAAATGTAGATATTACTTGGCAAAAGGTAGAAGCAGGCGAAAGCGGATTAACTCAAGATGAAGCTTTTGCATTGTTCTCGCTTGACACTTCGTTTATGAAAAACGGCGGCAACGGATATGCAATTGATAAAGATGTTAAAGTTTATGTAAATGACTATAAAACAGATGTTATTTCCCTGTCATTTGAAAAATGTTCTGTTTCTCATAGAGTAAGAGAAGGAAATGTTCCTGAGTTAAAAGCACCAGTAGTAACACTTACAAGTTCTGATGATGTTCAAGTAACAAATCAAGGCGCTACAGACACAGTTACCGTTACATCAAGTGGCGTTTACGATTTCACAAAACCTGTTAAGTGGAATATTTCAGAAGTTAAAGATGAAAACAACATTTTGGAAATTGCTCAAACCGAAGGCGTTTTGCCAGCAGGCAAAGACATTGCATTAGAACTTTCAAAAATAACTATTTCTCCTAACAAAATTGGTCACGGCGAAAAAACTGCAAGAATTAAAATTACATTTGAAAAAGAAGATGGCATTATAAATTATGAATATATGCCTGATAGTATTACAATTGACTACACTTTAGCTCCTGGCGATATGATGCCAAAGGTTGATGCTGTAATTAACTTTACAGATGAAACCATAGAAGTAACAAAAGGCGAAGAATTAAAGGATTATGTAGTTGAGTATATGATTCTTGAAGAAGGCGAATATACAAAAGCAAAATGGAGCGGTAGCGCAGTACAAATTCTTGAAACTCCTACCATTGACCTTGATGGATATATTGCAAACAATGGCAAAACTCCTAACGTTCTTTACATTCGTTATCAACAAATTGCAAAAGACCCAGGTCCAGGTGAGATGGCAGAAGTTGTTATTCCTGACAGACCTGCAACACCT
>JAZRPX010000262.1:0-12547 GCA_045649445.1 Acutalibacteraceae bacterium
CCATAACGGAACAAATCAGCAATAACCTTTTCGCCGTAAGCTCTAAAATCATCAACCTTGATTTTAAAACGAAGTTCAACCAAATCTTTTGGCTCTTTGAGAGAAGAAATCAAATCAGCGATTGTTTTATTCTCTTTTTTAAGATTAGCCATTTTAATAATGATTTTTGTGATAAGATAAGCACCATCATCAAGGAAATAATTCTCTTTAAACGCCGCGTGGCCTGATGTTTCAATAGCCAAAGGAGCCAAAACACCTTGCGCTTCAAGACGAATTGCCTCATCAATTACGTTTTTATAGCCACGTTTAAATCTTAAATGCTTACCGCCTAAATCTTCTTCAATAAATGTTTTAAGCCCACTTGATGTAACCGAGTCAGTAACAACTGTGCCGCCTTGATTATTTTCAAGCGCAATAGCAGCAGCAAGCGCAACAATACGGTTTCTGTTAATCTCTTTACCATCACTGCTTACGCAAGATGCTCTATCAACGTCTGTATCAAAAATAACGCCTAAATCAGCATTATGTTTTACAGTTGCATCAGAAATTGCTTTCATAGCAACTTCATTTTCAGGGTTTGGAATATGATTAGGGAACATTCCATCTGGCTCTAAAAATTGGCTTCCCTTTATATCTGCGCCGAGTGGCTCTAACACTTTGTAAGCATAAAATCCACCTGCGCCATTACCTGCATCAACAATGATTTTTAAACCTTCAAGTGGTTTTTCACTACCTGTTTCACGAATAATTGTATCACGCAAAATTTTAGAATATTCACTCATAAAATCAAGTTTTTCAACTTTGCCTTCACATTTTGGCGCAGTTTTGCCATTCTGCGCATTCTCAAGCATAGCAGTAATATCACTACCAGAAACACCACCATCACGAGTGAAAAATTTAAGACCATTTCTGTTAAATGGATGGTGTGAAGCAGTGATTTGAATAGCAGCATCACAACCAATACAAACAGTTGTCATAAACATAGATGGTGTTGAAGCCAAACCACAATCAATAACCTTTACTCCGCTTGAAGCCAAAACAGAAATAACTGCATTTTTAATTCTATCAGCCGAAATTCTTGAATCATGACCAACAGAAACTGTTAAATCTTTTGTGCTCTTTTTATACTTTTCGCAAAACCAAACTAAAAAACCATGAGTCATAGCGCAAATAACATCATCAGTTAAATTGATATGCTCGTTTTCTACACCTTCTGCGGCAATACCGCGAATATCTGTACCACTTTTAAACTGTTTAAAATCCATTTTATTTACCTTTTCCTTAAAATAATCTTAATTATAATCATTTTATCATAATAAAACTATTTAGTCAATAAAAAAGAAGTGCTAAAAAGCACTTCTTTTTACTTAACCATTCTTCAATTCATACCATTCACATGTAGTATCAGATAAAGGAGTATATAAATACAAATAATACTCACCATCAATTTGGGCTAACCAAGAATAATTCCAAATGGTGAATATCGTTACCAAATGACCATTAGCACAATAAAGTTGCCCTTTTCCTATTGTTGCGTTTGTATGTATCACATCTTCACTTGTTAAATCCCACCAAGAATAATCAATACCTTGCTTTTGAGGGTCATGTAAATGATCCCACGAATTTTCTTTGCTAGCAAAATATTCTGCAAGTTCTTTATAACCCTCTTTAGTTAACTTAAATTTAGCAGAATAACCCCAAAGTTCTTTTAAATTATCTTCCTCATCAGCTAACCATCTGTGACTATTACTATACTCAATATTCATCAACTCTGAATCGTAAGGGATTTCATAATCAAAGTCTTTTTTAACGACTTTTTCTAATTGGCGTTTATTAAGCCCTTCATAATAAGACTTTAAACTACCTTGATGTTCAGACATTTCTGATAAGTCAGTGCTTAAAAGATAAAATTCATTTATTTTTGTGTGGTCAGTTTCAATGAAAAGATAATATTCACCATCAATTTCGGCAGTCATAAAATCAATCCAAACAGTAGGAACAATACCCTCTGTGCTAACTTTAGCATTATAAGTATCACTCGAATATTTTACTACATTCGTTTCATTTAAGTCCCACCAAGATTGTCTTTTACCGTTTTCTAAAACATATTTAATGTTTTTGGTTGGGTCTTCATTTGTGAGCATTTCATTAAAATAATCAAAACCCGATTTTGAAAGTTTTAATTTTGCAATATATTTGTATCCACCATCACATAGATTTGATTTTATTTTTTCAAAATTTTGGACAGTAGTACCTTCACCCATAAACATCTCAGTATCATTTACGATTACTTGAAGTTGCTCTTCTTTTGTTAAAGAATCAAGATACTCGCCTGCATCCATATAATCTTTAGGGTCTTTGTTAAGTTTTTTTGGAATAAAATCTTCACATTTTTTGGTTAAATTAGTTGTTACAAACAAGCAAAGTTTGTCTCCCTCTAAACCAAGATAAGCATAAACCTTTTCACCTGAATTTCTATGTGTCCATTGTTGTCCTTGAACAGAGTAAAGATTTAATGTATCTTTTGAAATGCGTTTTATTAAACTTGCATTTTCAGTATTCCACCAAGAATATTCGTTATGATACATAAAATCTTTTGCAACCGTACTTGATAACTCATCGCTTGGCAGTTCTCTAATGGTATTGTAAGCCTTTTGGTCAAGGTAAAGTTTTGCAGAATAACCCCAAGAGTCATCATACTGAACTTTGTCTGTGTACATGTATTTTTTAATTTCAAACTCTTTGACAACTGCGCTGTTTGAAGAAATATTAACACCTAAATCATTGCAAATAAGTTCAAGTTGTTCAACACGTGATAAATTCTTAAAATATTCTTCAACAGAAAACGATGTAGGTTCAGTGGTTGTAGTAGTTGTAGAAGTGGTTTGTGTTGTAGAAACTGTTGGTTGTATTGTTGAAGTAGTGGTTTCTGGCGCAAGAGTTGTAGTTTCAGTTGCAACAGTTTCGCTTGCAGCCACAGTTGTGGTTGTAGTTTGCAACTCTTGGGTTGAAACAATTTCAACTGTTGTTGTAGGAATTTCAATTGAAACAACCAAAGTTGTTTGTGGCTGTTTGTTAAGCTTTGTTTTAACAGTTTTTGTTGCCGATTTAAAACTATAAAACTTGCCCTTTTTATTTTTCTTAAACGCCTTTACTTTATATGTATATTTTTTATTTTCTTTTAGTTTTTTATCATCAAAAGTTCTTTTTGTAACCTTTTTAACAAATTTGAATTTGTTTTTACCAGTTTTACGATAAATTTTATAATGTTTTGCGCCTTTTGCTTTACTCCATTTAAGCTTTACGCTATTTGTTGTTACAGTTGCAGTAATTTTAAATTTATTTTCTGCTTGTGCAGTTGTGTAAGACAAAGATAATATTACTAACAATACAAGAATGCCTATAAATGATACTAGTTTTTTCATAATACATACTCCTTCCATAACTTTATTTATATTTTATCATACTTTACCAAATTTTGCAATCCTTTTAGTTATTAAATCCCACTGTTTAACAAAACAACAGCTTTGAATTCTTACGTTAAAATCACAAAACCAACGCTCAACCCATTTCAAGTTAAATATAGTATAACCTATTTCAGGTTAAATGTCAATAACCTGTTTCAGGTTAAATTAAAATATAAATGCAGACAATACATAAGTGTGTATAGATATTTTAATTTTAAGAGGTGTTTTTATGTATCCACGAATCAGAGATTTGCGCGAAGATAAAGATTTAACCCAAAAACAAATTGCGAGTATTCTTGGGATGTCGCAAACGGGCTATTCTAAATACGAAACAGGCGAAAATGATATTCCAACTGCGGTGTTAATTCAGTTATCACGATTTTATGATACTAGCATTGATTATCTGCTCGGGCAAACTGCATACAAAAAACCTTACCCAAAATTATGGCAATAAAAAAGAAGTGCTAAAAAGCACTTCTTTTTAATTATATCCTAAACTGTTTTCAAAAAGATACTTAATATTTTCTTTTAATGGTTTATATTTGTCACTTGACAAATCAGGGTCTTGTTTTAAAATTTCTCGCGCTACTTTTGATGTTAGTTTAAGCACATTTCTATCATCAAAAATACTTGCAATTTTAAGCGTTGGAAGACCATGTTGTTTAGATCCAAAAAAGTCGCCAGGACCTCGCATTTTTAAATCTTCATCAGCAATTTTAAAGCCGTCAGTTGTTTCACTCATTATTTTAAGACGTCTTACTGCCTCATCATTCTCGGCATCTGAAATTAAAATACAGGTTGCTTGCTCGCCTCCGCGCCCAACTCTACCTCGCAACTGATGAAGTTGAGAAAGACCAAATCGCTCTGCATTTTCAACAACCATAATATTTGCATTTGGCACATCAACGCCAACTTCAATAACGGTTGTTGCTACCAAAAGGTCAATTTCACCACTCACGAATTTATGCATAACTTCATCTTTTTCACTAGGTTTCATCTTACCATGCAAAAGACCTAATTTATAATCATTGAAAAATCCATTTTGCAGTTTTTCATAAAATTTTGTTGCTGAAACTAAATCAAAATCTTCGTTTTCATCAACCATTGGGCAAACAATATACCCTTGCTGACCTTTATCTAAATGCTTTTTAACATAAGTATACGCTCTTTTGCGAAGTTCAGTTGAAACAGAATAAGTTTCAACCGGTTTTCTTCCCTTCGGCATTTCATCAAGCACAGAAATATCCAAATCACCATAAACAACAAGTGCGAGCGTTCTTGGAATAGGTGTTGCGCTCATAACAAAGGTATGTGGATTATTGCCTTTTTCACCTAAATCAGAGCGTTGTTTCACGCCAAATCTATGTTGCTCATCAGTTATAACAAGCCCTAAATTTTTATATTCAACACCCTTTTGAATAAGCGCATGAGTTCCTATTAAAACATCAATTTCACCAGATTTTAAAAGTTCTAAAACCTTCTTTTTTTCACTTGCAGGGGTTGAACCGGTTAGCAACATAACACGAACGCCTGTGCCATTCATCAATTTTACGATAGATGAATAATGTTGCATTGCTAAAATCTCTGTTGGCGCCATCAAAGCAGACTGAAAACCATTTTTAGCAGCGTTAAAAAGAAGAGTTGCCGCTACTGCCGTTTTACCTGATCCAACATCACCTTGCAAAAGGCGTGACATCGGCTTCTCGCTTTTCATATCTTCTACTGCAAGCGCTATAGCATTCTTTTGCGCGCGAGTTAACTCAAACGGAAATTTTTTTATAAATTCATCTGTATAATCGTTTGAAATCGGTTTAGTTTTAGTATCAGAATTATGACCTTTTAACATTAAAAGACCTAATTGCAAATTAAGTAATTCTTCAAAAACCAAGCGTTTTTTTGCTATTTCACACGCTTTGGCACTTTCAGGAAAATGAATATTTTGCAAAGCATACCTTCTATGGCAAAGCTCTAAACTTTGACGAATAGATGTTGGCAAACTATCGTTTAAATCATCGCCAAAAATGTCAAGCGCGTTCGCCACACATTTTTCAATATATTTTGAATTAAGCCCTTCTGTTGCTCTATAAATTGGTCGAATTCTATCACTCTCAACCGGCTCTACAGATGGTGAAGACATCTCTTTTCTAAAAAATGTTCCTGTTACCTTGCCAAAAAACAAAAACTCGCCACCACGATATATTTTTTCTGCGGCATACTTCTGATTAAAAAGCGTTACATTCATATTTGCCATTCCATCTGTAACGGTAAATTTATATAAAGTTAAGCCCTTTCTGATAAGCACAGATGAAACCTTGGTTGAAACATAGCCCTTAACACAACAGTTTTCTCCAATCGGCGCATCTGATACGCAGTAACATTTGCTCCAATCTTCATAATGTCTTGGATAAAATTCTAATAAATCTTTTACTGTTTTTATTCCTAATTTTTCTAACTGTTTTGCGCGCTTTTCACCAACGCCTTTTAAATATTGAATATTAAAATCCTTAATCAAAATATAAATTCACCTACCTTTTTAAACAGAAAAAGGGCGAAATATCATTCCGCCCTTTTAAAAAAATTATTCAACTGAAATGATATAGTAATATACCGGTTGGCCACCAGGAATCAATGTAATTTCTGCGTCAGATGGCAATTTTGCTTCCAAAGAATTTTTAACATTCATTGCTTCTTCTTCAGAAACATCTTCACCATAGATAAGAGTTACAAACTGGCTATCTTTCTTATAAAGTGATTTTGTAAGTTTTACAACTGCTTTGCCAACTTCTTGCTCAACAAATGAAAGTTTACCATTTTGCAAAGCCAAAATCTCACCTTGTTTGATTTTATGACCTTCATAATCAGAATCTCTAGCTGCAAATGTAATGCTACCTGAACCAACATTATCTGCCGCTGCTTGCATATTATTTGCATTAGTGTCAGCATCTGCGTCAGGATCAAACATAAGCATTGCAGAAATACCCATTGGAATAGATTTTGTTTGTAAAACAACAACTTTTCTTGTTGCTAAACGAATAGTTTGCTCTGCCGCCATAATAATATTTTTATTATTTGGTAAAACAAAAACTGTTTTAGCAGGAGTAAGTTCAACTGCACGTAAAATATCGTCAGTTGAAGGGTTCATTGTTTGGCCACCTGATACAATTTGGTCTGCGCCAAGATCAGAGAACAAACTCTTAATACCCTCGCCTGCTGCGATTGCAACAAAACCATAATCATTTTCTGGTTTAACAGGAGTATAAGCGCCATTATCATCAGATTGAACTGTTGATTGAATTTTTGCTTCTTTTTTTGCCTGTTCATGTTGCTCACGCATATTTTCAATTTTCATATTGATAAGCGAACCATTTTCCAATCCCTTTTGAAGAGCATTACCAGGGTTATCAGTATGAACGTGAACTTTAATAATTTCTTCATCATCAACTACAACAACGCAATCGCCAATTGTTTCAAGATAAGCGCGAAGAGAATTAGCATCATCTTCTTTTTCTGCTTCTTTTTTAACAATAAACTCTGTGCAATAAGTGAAAGTGATTTCACCTTCCCATTCTGCAGCGGCGTTTGTTGCAGTTTTTTCTATATTAACATTTGTATTTGCTTGTGTGTCAGACTCAATCATTTCGCCTGTTTTAAACACAGACAACATACCTTCGAATATTTTTACAAGACCTGCGCCACCTGCATCAACAACGCCTGCTTTTTTAAGAACAGGTAAGATTTCAGGTGTTTTAGCCAAAGCTTCTTTAGCGCCTTCAACAGCGATTTCAAAAACTTCAACAAAATCAGTTTTACCTTCATTTACAGCTTTTTCAGCAGCTTCACCAGCTTCACGAACAACTGTTAAAATTGTACCTTCAGTTGGTTTCATAACTGCGCCGTACGCTGATTTTGTACCTTTTTTGAATGCTTCAACAAGTTGAGCGCCATCTGCAGTTTCACAATCGCCAAAGCCCTTTGAAAAGCCACGGAAGATAAGTGAAAGAATAACGCCTGAATTACCACGAGCGCCACGAAGAAGCGCGCCTGCAGTTGTTTTAGCAATATCGCCAACGCTTGTTTCATCACAAACATTAAGCTCTTTTGCCGCATTACCAATTGTAAGCGACATATTAGTACCTGTGTCGCCATCTGGCACAGGGAAAACATTAAGTTCATCTACCTGAACACGATTATTAGAAATGTTATTTGCAGCAGAAATAACCGCTCGTTTTAAAATTTCACCGGTAATCACTTTTATAACCAATCCTTTCAAAGATAATTAACTTTTAAAATTAATCATCAATATGCATTCCATCGATATGAACTGTAACTTTATTTACTTCAATTCCAGTTGCTTCTTCAACAGAATATTTAACTTTATGAACAATGCTTTTTGAAATAGCATTGATATTCACGCCATACATAACTGTAATATACAAATCAACATTGATTTTATCAATATTACCGGTTACAACAATACCGGTATCATTGTATTGCTTTTTTGAAATTAAATTGCGGACTTTTTGTGTGCCTTTTGCTACCATTCCGGCAACACCATAGCAAGAAGTTACCGCATTGCCGATAAACTCTGCAAAAAATGAATTTTCAATAATAACTTTGCCATATCTTGTTTCAAAATTAATCATAAACTCTCTTCCTTTCGATTTTATCTTAAATATAATTTTTCAATGTTTGCATATGGGTCGCCAATGGTTGAAATAAGTTCACCTGAAAGACGTTTGGAATAACTTACCGTTGCAAGTCTGAAAACCAAAGGTATAAACGGATTTTCATTTGCAAAGCTTTCAAGCATTTGTTTTACTTCAATTTTGCTTGCCATATAATTTTTGTAAACTGATAAGAAACCTGCTTTATCAGAATCTAGTAAAACATTTTTATCAGTTAACAAATTTGTATAATCAAAACTTTTTGTAAGACGAATTTCGCCTACATACAAGTCATAATCATCATTTTTAATAGCGTTTTTATATTCATTTGCGCTAACGCCGAAGCTTTTTACATCAATACCACTTGCTTTGAAATTTTTAACAAGGGTAGATGCAACCATACTTTGAATATTATTTTCGTTGTTGTAAAGCAAAGAAAGTTCAATTTTTTCACCATTTGCTTTAGCGTAATAACCTTCATTATTGATATTGCTATAACCGCTTTTTTTCAAACATTCATAAGCCAAAAGCGTATTATCTTCAAGGTTTAAAATGTTACTTTCGCTTTTAATAACACTATTTTTTTCATTAAAAAGTGATAGTGCAGGTACTGATAATGAATAATAACATTTATCAGACACATCAAGTCTATCAACTGAAAGTGACAAAGCTTTTCTAACATTTTTGTCACCTAACTGCGCTCTTTTTTGATTAATTCCTACATAAACCAAATTAGTAAGATTAACTCTTTTTGAATTACCACTTATTTGTGGCATTTCTTCCAAATCAAAACCGCTATAATAAACATCAATAGAATCTGAACGAATAAGATATTCAAGCGCATCATAATCAGGAATGTTTTTAAGCACGATATCATTTTTTGGTTTGCCATCAAAATAATACTCGTTACCTGTTAATGAAAATTCGCCTTTATTATCAACAAACACGTATCTTCCTGAACCAATAGGTGGAATAGGTTTACCATCATTATTAGTTTTATTTGAACTTTGCTTTTTAACAATAGGAAAATCAAGCAATCTAACTGCGTTTCTATCATAACGCTTTAAAGTTAAAACAACTTTGCCTTCCGAAACGGAATAATTTTCAACATTTTCTAAAGAACCTGTATATTCCGTGCCCTCGCTACCTTTTAATCGCTCAATCGAATAAATAACATCTTCAGCCGATACATAACTTCCATCAGAAAATTGATGGCTACCAAGCGCAACCGTAATGGTTTTGCCTACTGCTAAAATATCTCTTGCTATTAAATATTGAGGATTCAAATCTTCATCTAATTTTATAAGTGAATCAAAAAGCAAAGAACAAACTGCTCTATTGCCCGCCGCTTTAGCAACATAAGGGTCTAAACTATCAGAAAAACTAAAATAAAGAGCAATGTTTTCACGCTTTTTTACATTTTTTTGAGTTGTTAACTCTTCTTTTTCTTGTGTTGTTTTAAAAGTTGAAGTTGTATTATCAACTGTTGCGTTTTCAGAGCAAGAAACAAAAGAAAAACATAAAACAACTGCTAAAGTTAGCGATAAAATATTTTTCATTTTCTCACCCCAAAATCAAACTTAAAATACACTTCTTAATATTATATCATAATATTTAAAATTAATCAATCTTTTTATAGTTTGGGTTTTCAAAAATTGAGATATGACCATTATCGCAAATCTTATTAAACCCTTTATCTTGCATTGTTTTTATATCTTCTTCATCATTAGAAGGCGCAACAAAATATTCTATTTTTGATGCTAACTCATCTGAATGTGGATCAAGATACAAATTAGGGTAATCATAAAGCATAGGCATAACAATACCTTCAACGCCTATTACCATTTCTTTATCTAAAGTTTCATCAATAAGTTGTTGTGAAAGCGTAAAAGTCTCACGTTTTGCAAAATAATCTTTAATATAGCCATTATTTCTTGCAACCATTCTAGGCATTGTCATCGCAATACAAATCATAACTGCGCTTAAAAGCACGGTCTTTTTTGCTCTTGCAGACATTGATTTTAATGCCAAAACACTGCAAACAATAACAAGCGCCGCTGTGCCGAATGTGTATTGATAATCAATATGATACTGATAAACCCAGTTTGTCATTAAATTTATTAACAACATCGGGGTAAGAAGCAACAACGTTGACGCTTTTTTTGTTAAAAGTGGCATAAACAACACCGGCAAGAAAATCCATAAAATAAATTCAAATTTTTCTACCGTGAACATCTGCGAAACTGTATAACCGAAATTAAGAATTACAGTTTTAACTATATTTATCAAATTAGATTGCCCGTCAATCGCATAATTTGAATATCTGTTTACAAATTGCATATCTTCGAGCGTTCCGAAAAGCGGTTTTACGCTCATCGCTAAACAGAAATATCCAACCGCTAACAAAAGCGTTAAACTTCCGTGTTTTATAAGGCGTTGACTCAGTAACATATATAGCGCGATTGCAACTAAATAAATCGCCGCGTCTTCTTTTATTGTGCACAACACAACCGCCGAAATGTAAAAAGGTACAAAACGTGTTTTTAATAAAAAATAAACTGTTAACAACACGAAAAAGGTTAAAAACTTGTTTTCGTGAAAATCAAAATACAAACCGAACGTAAGTGACGGATAAGTTAAATATAAAATGCAGATAAGCAATGTTTGTTTTGGCGAAAAACCTAATGTTTTAGCAATTCCGAGTACCGCAAAAACGCCGAGATAAACAAATAACGTTTGCATTACACAAAGGTAAGCGGGTGTTGAAAAAATAAGATAACCAGGTAATAAAAGATAGAAAAACGGCGAAAAATGCACCGCAAAATGCGACAGTAACATATTTCGCTCAACCGTAGTGTTTGGCAATCCCGTTTCTTTCATATAATCAAACATTTGCGCAAAAATGCCGAAATCAAACGTATCATAAGTGAAAGAATAATATCTGCAAATGCCCATCAAAGACATATAACCCGCAAAAACGAAAAACAACACCGCAACGACGATTTTTACCGTATTAAAGCCAAATTCTTTTTCAAAAATCGGCTCACGAAATCTACCGAAAAGCCAAATGCAAGAAATAAGACAAATAGTTGCAATGCCAACGTTTAGCCAGATATTAGACTCCGCTCCTTTTTGCAATAACAAGCAAAATGACGTTACCGACAAAATAAGCGAAATTGATAAAACTTTTTTAGGGTTAAAAGCAAACGTCGATAAAATTAATAATACCACCATAAAAACTAAAACGTCGACAATAAAAAACAGAATGTTTTTTGACGTTATGTATTCGGCGGTAAAATATTTATCTTCGCTTAAAACCATAAAAAGTGATGTAATTGCAAAAAATGAAATGATAAAAGAAGCGAGAATATTTTTAAAACAATAACTTTTAGAGTCATCGGCTAAAACGCCGATAACACTATTCGCCGTATTTTTAATTTTGCTTAAAAATCCTTTTATCTTCATATTCTCGCCCCCTGTTTTTATAAATTTAGTCTACTTATTCAACGTCAGAAGTGCAATGAGGACATTTTGTAGCCTTAATGCTGATTTCAGATTGGCAATAAGGGCAAACTTTTACAGTTACTTCTTCTACTGCTTCTTCTTGTTTTGTGATTTTTTTGAATCCTTCTTTAACTTTGTCAATGAGGTAGATGATAAGGAATACAACAAATGCCATCAAAACAAAGTTGATAAGTGATGTAATAAATGCGCCGTATTTTATGCTTGCGCTACCGATTGTAATAGAAAGTGATGAAAAATCAACTTTGCCGAGCACTAAACCGATAACAGGTGTGAACATATTGTCAACAAGTGAAGTTACCAAATCTTTCATCGCAGCACCGATGATAACGCCGACTGCCATAGAAATAGCGTCGCCTTCTAATAAAAAGTTTTTAAATGCTTTAAAAAATCCTGTTTTCTTTTCCATTTTTATTTCTCCTTTTGTTTTAAAATTTATATCTTACTTCCTTTTGCACCTTTAGTTCCGAAAGACATTTTGTTCTCTAAAATATTGGTGTCAAAAGAGAATTTAAGATTTTCTTTTGTTCTTGCGCGTTTAAATCCAAGTTCAATCATTCTGTCTAAAAGTGTCGAATATTTAACACCCTTAGGCTCCCAAAGATAGAACGAAGGCGAGCCTGGAATTGTATTAATCTCGTTTACATACACTTTCTTTTCTTTTGTGTCAAATAAAAAGTCAATACGAACAACGCCGTTGCAACCGAGCGCTTTAAAAGTTTCTTTAGCGTATTTTTCAACGTCAGATTGAATCTTTTTAGTAATTTTTGCAGGAATTTGACGAGAAAGCGAAGCCATTCCGCCTTTTGTGCCGACGTCACTTTTAGCGCCTTTTTCTCCGCCCTTGTATTTATCATCGTAAGAAAGGATTTTACCTGTCATAACAGGAAGTCG
>JAZRPX010000263.1:0-15240 GCA_045649445.1 Acutalibacteraceae bacterium
GTCCCCCTTTTTAAAATTTAAGGCATATTTATACCAAAATTATTTTATCATATTACAAACTGCTTTGTCAATGAGTTTTATGCATTTTTCTACATATTTCTACAAAAATAATTTAAAAATCCAATTGATTATAAAACCAAACGCTATTAAAGATAAAATCATATAATTTAGCTTTTTGTTTTTTGCAAAAGCACCATCAAAAACAAGATAAAAAGCAATAACTGGTATTGTAAAAAACATTGGATGAAATTTGAATGCTGAAATAAAATCAAATTGTAAAACGCTTAACCATGCTCTTGTCATACCACACCCTGGGCAACAAATACCAAACATTTTTACAAAAACGCAAGGCCAATCAAAAAAGTAGAATAGCGCTACTACTATTAAATAAACAATTGCAATTATAATTTTCTGCTTTTTATATTTTATGAGTTGCATAATATCTCCTAATTTATATTTATGTTTTAAATATAACACATTATATCTATTTTTTCAAATAAAAACCACTTTGAATATCAAAGTGGTTTTCTTGTTTCTAAAATTTCTATTACATCTTTAATCGCATGATTATTATGATGAGAAACTATGTAATTTGCTTTTTGTTTTAAATCATTAAATGCATTTTCAGGAGCAAATGACACATCGCTTTTTTCTAAAAGAGACATATCATTTTCAAAATCCCCTATTGCTGCAACTAATTTAATGCCTTTTAAATAGTTTCTTAAAAAATCAACACAGTTTCCCTTTGTTGCGCCTTTTGGCAACACTTCTACTCCTGTTGACCATGTTCTAAAAACTTCATGAGTTTTTAAAAATCTATCTTCAAGCATTTTTCGCAAATCAATTGCAATTTTCTCATCTTTAACAACTGTTACCATTTTGCAAAGATTCTTGCAATTTTCCACATCAATATCAGCCGAATTTTTGGTTTGATTTGAAAAACAAAAATCTATTTTTTCATAATTTTTGAATTTTTCAATCTCTTTATATGCCTCTATAAATTCATTTTTAAATTCTTTTATATATAAAAATTCTTCCTTTTCAAAATCGTAAACCGCCGCGCCATTTAACAAAATCACAGGGCAATTAACTAATTTTTCAAATTCTTTTTCTTTCAAATAATCTGCAAGACGGCCTGTTGCAATTGTAAAAAGTCCACCTTCTGATTTGAAATATTCAATTGCTTCTTTATTTTCTGTTGACAACTCTTGACTTGAATTTGTTAAAGTGCCATCAATATCAGAAACGATTAAAGCGCCTTCAAATTTACCCATAATCTTTAATAACCTAAAGTTGCTGCCATAACTGCTTTTATAGTATGCATTCTGTTTTCTGCTTCTTGGAAAACAATTGACTGCTCTGACTCAAAAACTTCATCAGTTACTTCCATAGCAGTTATATTAAACTTTTCGCCGATTTCTTTGCCAACCGTTGTTTTAAGGTCATGAAAAGCAGGTAAACAATGCATAAACACAGCGTTTTTATCAGCATTTGCCATCAACTTGCTATTAACTTGATAAGGTGAAAGCTCTTTAATTCTTTCTGCCCATACACTTTCTGGCTCACCCATCGAAACCCAAACATCAGTATAAATAACATTTGCGCCTTTAGTAGCTTTCATTGGGTCGGTTTCAAATTTAAGTGTTGCGCCTGATTCTTTAGCCAACTTTTCACACTCTTCAATGAGTTCTTTATTCGGGAAATATTTTTCTGGCGCGCAAGCAGTAAAGTTAATACCCATTTTAGCGCAACCTACCATAAGAGAATTACCCATATTATATCTTGCATCACCCATATAAACAAAATTGATGCCTTTTAAACTGCCAAAATGCTCTTTAATAGTAAGAAAATCTGCTAAAATTTGAGTTGGGTGAAATTCATTTGTTAAGCCATTCCAAACCGGAACACCTGCGTATTTTGCAAGTTCTTCAACTATTTCCTGACCAAAACCACGATATTCAATACCGTCATACATTCTGCCTAATACTCTTGCAGTATCAGCGATTGACTCTTTTTTGCCAATTTGAGAGCCAGATGGATCAAGATATGTAACGCCCATACCCAAATCTTTTCCTGCAACTTCAAATGCGCAACGAGTACGAGTTGAAGTTTTTTCAAAGATAAGCGCAATGTTTTTGCCTTTTAATTTATCGTGAGATATGCCTTGCTTTTTCATCTTTTTAAATTCTGCCGCTAAATCAATTAAATAAGCTATTTCATCTGCAGAATAATCAAGCAATTTTAAAAAGCTTCTGTTTTTCAAATCCATAATTCTTCTCCTATTTACATGCATTTTTTAAAACTTCTATTGCTTTTTTAAGCGTTTCAAAAGGAATATTAAGCGCAGGCAAAAGACGAATTTTATTCTTTGCTTTTAACACGCTTACACCATTTTCTAAACAAGTATTTAATACTTCTGTTGCGTCTTTTTCAGTTTCAACGCCAATCATAAAACCAAGACCACTTACAGAAACAACGCCATCTGCGCCATTTAACTGGTTAAAGATATAATCTGATTTTTCTTTAACACTTGCTAATAAATCTTCATCAATTCTTGAAATAATATTAACTGCCGCTGCGCAAGAAACAGGATTTCCACCGAATGTTGAGCCATGAGAAGAAGGGGTTAACACACCTTCGCACTTTTCAAACATCATAGTAGCGCCTATTGGCAAACCACCTGCAAGTCCTTTAGCAGTTGAAACGATATCAGGTTGCAAATTATAATTCATATAACCATATAATTCACCTGTTCTACCATTACCTGTTTGAACCTCATCAACAACCATCAAGATATCTTTTTCACTACAGATTTGTTTGATTTTTTCTGCAAAGTCTTTTGTTAGTGGTAAAACGCCGCCTTCTCCTTGCACAACTTCAAACATAATTGCAATTACATTATTTTCATTAACTTTTTTCTCTAAATCGCAAACATCATTCGCATTCGCATAAACGAAACCATTTGTGAGCGGTAAAAAGTCATTATGAAAAACATCTTGACCTGTTGCTGCTAAAGTTGTTAAAGTTCTACCGTGAAAAGAGTTTTTAAGAGTTAAAATAACCCCATCTTTAACGCCTTTATTTTCGGCATATTTTCTTGCAACTTTAATTGCACACTCGTTTGCCTCTGCACCTGAATTTGAGAAAAACACCTTTTTAGCGCCTGTTTTCTCACAAAGCATTTTAGCGAGCGTTACACACGGTTTTGAATAATAAAGGTTCGATGTATGCTGAAATTCACCTAATTGTTTTGTAACTGCTTGTTGCCATTCACTATCACAAAAGCCGAATGTATTTACAGCAATGCCTGTACCCATATCGATATATTCTTTATCGTTTTCATCATAAAACAAACTACCATTTCCCTTAACGATATTCAAATCAAAACGAGCGTAGGTGTTTGCAATATACTTTTTATCTTCTGTTTTTAACAATTTATTATTTCTCCTTAACAACCATTGTGCCGGCACCTTCATCGGTAAGCATTTCTAAAAGCAAAGAATGTGGCACACGACCATCCATAATTGTAACTTTATCAACACCATGATTAAGCGCTTCTAAACAACACTCAACTTTTGGAATCATACCACCCGAAATTACACCTTGCTTTGTTAATTCTTCTGCTTCTTTGGTATCGATAAGAGAAATCAATGAATTGCAATCGTTTTTATCTCTTAAAATACCTTCAATATCTGTCATAAGGAAGAATCTATCTGCGCCGATTGCCCCTGCAATATGAGCCGCCGCAGTATCAGCATTGATATTATAAACGTTACCATCATTGTCACAACCAAGAGTTGAAACAACAGGGGTATAACCTTTTTCAATTAAATCTGCAATTGGTTCAACATTAACTTCGGTGATTTTGCCAACATAACCTAAACGCTTATCTTTCATTTCGGCTTTTATCATTTGGCCATCAATACCACAAATACCCATTGCTTTACCACCTTTTGTTTCTAAAAGGTTTACAAGAGATTTATTGATTTTACCTGCAAGTACCATTTGAACAATTTCAGTTGATTCTTTATCAGTAACACGAAGACCGTCAACCCACTCGGTTTGTTTGCCAATTTTGTCCATCATTTCAGTAATTTCAGGGCCACCACCATGAACCAAGACAACCTGAACACCGATAAGTGATAAAAGAACGATATCTTCCATAACTTGTTCTTTTAATTCTTCGTTAATCATAGCGTTGCCGCCATATTTAATTACAACAACTTTGCCGTTGTATTTTTTAATATAAGGCAACGCCTCAATAATTACTTCTGCCCTTAAAGAATTAGGAAGTTCCATATTTTTCGTTCACTCCTATAAGTTTGAGTTTAATTTAAAATTTGCATATCCTAAAACAACTAAACATATTGTATTAGTTTTTGCGTTCCACTAATGTAGATTAGTTTGATTTTATGTTCTGTAATCGCCGTTGATTTTTACATAATCATAGGTTAAATCACAACCCCATGCAGTTGACGAAAATTCGCCATCATTAAGATTTATTAAAACTTCGATTTCATCTTCAAGCAAAATTTCTTTTGCTTGTTCTTCTGAAAAATCAACACCTGAACCATCTTTACAAACTAAAATTTCACCTTTATTTGATTTGAATGAAACATCAATTTTTTCCACATTAACATCTGCGCCAGAATAACCGATTGCACAAAGCACTCTGCCCCAGTTTGCATCTGCGCCAAACATTGCGGCTTTGAAAAGTGATGAACAGATAACTGATTTTGCAACTGTTTTAGCGCTGGCATCATCTTTTGCGCCTGTTACTTTACATTCAAGCATTTTTGTTGCGCCTTCGCCATCACCTGCGATTTTTTTGCAAAGTTCAATTGTAACAGTATTAAGCGCTTTCATAAACACTTTGAAATCTTCCGCTTTTTCATCAATCATATCATTTCCTGCAACGCCATTTGCAAGAACACAAACCATATCATTTGTTGAGGTATCACCATCAACGCTTGTCATATTAAAAGTTGATTTAATATCGTTTGATAACGCAATTTGAAGCGCTTTTGGAGTAATAGCGCAGTCAGTTGTGATAAACACAAGCATTGTTGCCATATTAGGATGAATCATACCGCTACCCTTTGCGATACCACCAAGTTTGCAAACCTTACCACCAACCTGGAATTCAACTGCAACTTGCTTTGAAACAGTATCAGTTGTCATAATCGCTTCTGCAGCAAAATCACCATTATTACCAAGACCACCAACTAATTCATCAATACCGTTTGCAATTGGTGTTATATCTAATTTTTGACCAATAACACCAGTTGATGCAACAACAACATCTTTTGCATCAATATCAAGTTTATTAGCAGTAAGCTCACTCATCTGCTCGGCAATTTCAATACCATTAGCATTACAAGTATTAGCATTGCCACTATTACAGATGATTGCAGACGCATAACCATCTGCAATATGCTCTTTTGTTACCTTTAAAGGCGCGCCTTTAACTAAATTTGTTGTATAAACACACGCTGCAGCAGCTTTTGTTGTTGAAAAAATCAACGCTAAATCTCTTTTTGATTTATTTTTACGAATTCCACAATGAATTCCATTTGCCAAAAAACCTTTAGCCGCTACTACACCGCCATCAATTAACTTCATAAATTATAAATCCTTTCGCCTTTTATAAATCAAGCCCTGTTGTTTTATCTACACCGAGTTTTATATTCATACACTCAACTGCAGCGCCTGATGCACCTTTACCAAGGTTATTAAAACGAGAAATAAGCAAAATTCTCTCATCATTTCCTGCAACGGTTATTTCCATATTATCCTTCCCTGAAATTTTACAAGCAGAAACAAAACCGTTTTCATCAATTGAATCATAATACTTTACAATTCCATCATTATAAAGATTTTTATAAATTTCTTTTATATCTTCTGCAGTAAATCCACTTTTCAACTGACTTTTAAAAAGTGGCACAGTTACTGTCATACCACTATAAAAATCACAAACATAAGGG
This sequence comes from Acutalibacteraceae bacterium, assembly GCA_045649445.1. GTDB lineage: Bacteria > Bacillota > Clostridia > Oscillospirales > Acutalibacteraceae > RUG11462. Next base: position 5,985 of record JAZRPX010000263.1, read on the forward strand.
CAAAAAATTGGCTCATTTTTAAGCCCTGAAATAATCTTCATTTCAGGAATATGCTTATGCGCTTGAGTTAGAGCATACTGTCTTGGAGCTGATAAAAGTTCATCTCTATCCTCTTGTTCATACTGTGCTATTCCTTGCTTGCCGGCTCCCGAATACCCTGAAACTGCATGTGCAGTTAACAACTCGTTTGCATCGATAACACCATTTTCAACGAGTGGTTTCACAAGCGCTATAAATCCACTGGCATAGCAACCAGGATTTGCAATTCTATTTGAGTTTTTAATTTTTTCTTCAAATTCTTTAGAAAGTTCTGCAAAACCATAAGCCCAATCAGGATTTGTTCTATGAGCAGTTGAAGCATCAATAATAGTTACATCTTCATTTTCAACAAACGAAACGGCTTCTTTAGCCGCTGCATCAGGCAAACACAAAAATGCAATATCACAATTATTCAATGCTTGTTTTCTATATTCAGGCAACTTTCTCTTATCTTCAGACAAAGTTACAATTTCAATATCTTTTCTATTTTGCAAACGCTCTATAATGCGAAGGCCTGTTGTACCTGCGCTACCATCTATAAAAACTTTTTTCATTTTCTAACCAATAAAATCCTTAATATATTCAATTTGTTTTTCAACTGATGCTTTACCTGTGCCACCTGCAGAAGTACGCTTATTTACACAAGTTTCAAGAGAAATTTCATTATATAAATCATCTTGGAATACATCAGAGAATTTCTTATATTCATCAAGAGAAACATTCTCAAGCACTTTATTATTCGCGATACAAAAAGCAACAATTTCGCCAACAATTTTATAAGCGCTTCTAAATGGCAAACCTTTTTTAGCAAGATAATCTGCAAGGTCTGTTGCATTAATAAATCCACCTTGCGCTGCCGCATACATTTTATCTTTTTTAACTGACATTGTTGCAACCATTGGAGCGAAGTTTTTAAGACACATTTTAACTGTTTCGATTGAATCAAAAACTGCTTCCTTGTCTTCTTGCATATCTTTATTATAAGCAAGTGGCAAACCTTTTAAAGTTGTTAAAAGCGCTAATAAATCACCATAAACTCTGCCTGTTTTACCACGAACAAGTTCTGCGATATCACTATTTTTCTTCTGTGGCATAATGCTTGAACCAGTAGTATAAGCATCATCTAATTCAACAAAAGAAAATTCTAAACTTGACCAAAGAATAATCTCTTCAGAAAAACGAGAAAGATGCATCATAATAATTGAGATTGCGCTCATAATTTCAACACAAAAATCTCTATCAGAAACGCCATCTAAAGAATTAAGTGTAATATCATCAAAACCTAACTGCTGCGCTTCAAAATATCTATCAGTATCAAAGGTTGTGCCTGCGAGCGCACAACAGCCGATCGGTGAAACATTCATTCTCTTAACTGCATCTTGCAATCTATTATAATCTCTTGTGAGCATCATTGCATATGCGAGCAAATGATGAGCAAAAACAATTGGTTGCGCTCTTTGCAAATGAGTATACCCTGGCATAATTGTTTCTTTATGTTGCTCGGCTTGAGATAAAATTGCAGACAACAAATCTTTAATTAGCGCAGAAATTTCTTTGGCCTCATCACGAAGATACATTCTAATATCAAGCGCCACTTGGTCATTTCTGCTTCTTGCTGTATGAAGTTTTTTACCAACATCGCCAACGCGCTTTGTTAACTCTGCTTCAACAAACATATGAATATCTTCTGCTTTATCATCAATAATTAGACTGCCATTATTAATATCATCAAGAATGCCACAAAGACCATTTACAAGGATTTCTTTTTCTTCAAAAGAAATAATTCCTTGTTTACAAAGCATTTCTGCATGCGCAATACTACCTGTTATATCTTGACGATACATTTTGCAATCAAAATGGATTGAAGAATTAAAATCATCTGCTAATTTATCAAGCGCTTTTGAAAAACGCCCTGCCCACATTTTTTCCATAATATCAAGTTAGTCTGCGAACAAAATTTGTTCGCAGACTTTTACCTTTCAAAATTAATTTATTTTAAACCGTTTTTATCTTTCATTTTTGCGATAACTTTTGTTGGCAAACCATAAAGGTTAATAAAGCCAGCGCTGTCTTTTTGGTCATAAACTTCATCTTCATCAAAAGTAGCAATTTCAGGGTCATAAAGTGAATAAGGACTGCAAACACCTGCGTTAATCATATTACCTTTGTAAAGTTTGAGTTTTACATCACCAGTAACAGTTTCTTGAGTTTTCTTAACAAAAGCTAAAATTGCTTCTGTAAGCGGTGTAAACCATTGAGCGTTATATACCAACTCGCCGAGTTTTTGAGCAACAAGCGCTTTATAATGTGATGTTTCTTTATCAAGAGTAATTGTTTCAAGAATTTGATGCGCTTGATAAAGAATTGCGCCACCTGGAGTTTCATAAACACCACGGCATTTCATACCAACAAGTCTGTTTTCAACGATATCTAAAAGACCTATACCATTTTCGCCACCGAGTTTATTCAAAGTTAAAACAACATCAGTTGCGCTCATCTCTTTGCCATCAACTGCTGTACAAATACCTTTTTCAAAATGCAATGTAACATAAGTTGGTTTATCAGGCGCTTGCTCTGGAGATACGCCCATTTCCAAGAAACCTTCTTTATTATAAAGTGGCTCATTCATTGGGTCTTCAAGGTCTAAACCTTCATGTGATAAATGCCAAATGTTTTTATCTTTTGAATAGTTTGTTTCTCTTGTGATTTTAAGAGGAACATTATGCGCCTCTGCATATTCAATTTCTTCTTCTCTTGATTTAATATCCCACTCTCTCCAAGGAGCAATAATAGGCATATCAGGAGCAAAAGCTTTAATAGCAAGTTCAAATCTAACTTGGTCATTACCCTTACCTGTACAACCGTGGCAAATAGCATCTGCACCTTCAGCAATTGCGATTTCAGCAATTCTTTTACCGATTGCAGGACGAGCAAAAGCTGTACCTAATAAATAATCTTCATATTTTGCACCTGCTTGAACGCAAGGGAAAACACAATCTGTTAAAAACTCTTCTGTTAAATCTTCAACATAAAGTTTTGAAGCGCCTGTTTTAAGCGCTTTTTCTTCCAAGCCCTCAAGCTCATCTGCCTGACCAACATTACCCGAAACTGCGATAACCTCACAGTTATTATAATTTTCTTTAAGCCAAGGAATGATGATAGATGTATCAAGACCACCTGAGTAAGCAAGAACTACTTTTTTAATATCTTTTTTATTCATATTATTTTTCACCTTTCGAAAAAATGTTTTATTCGTTTGTCGATGTGTATAATTATACACACACTATACACTCTTGTCAACACATTTTTATGAATTTTTTAGACGTTTTTTATTATTTTTATATTTTGTATAAAAGAATGTTAGCGTTATTCGTATGTTTTATTGATTTTTACAACTTTTATGCATAAAATCATGAATAATTATGCATAAATATTCATTTTTCAAGAATTTTTATTCACTCTTCTCTCATTTGTTTGTCATATTTAACAAGACTGATTGACTTTATTATTTAATTGTTGTATAATAATCATCGGTTGAATTTAACCTTATTGGTTAAATTAAAAATGAAAGGATGTTAACTTTGAAATTTAGAGAAGAATGTTTTTTGCCTGTTATTATAGGCGCTGATATAAATGCTTATAGTTTAGCAAGAAGTTTTCACGAAGAATATAAAATTAAATCACTCGTTATTTCTATGCTTGAAGCTAAAATTATTTCTAAATCAAAAATTATTGAAAATAGAATTTATCCTGGCCTTGAAAATGAAGATGTGCTTATTAAAACTCTTCTTGAAATTGGTGAAGAATTTAAAGGCAAGAAGAAACTCATTGTTTTAGGTTGCGGTGACTGGTACGTTAGAATTCTTTCTGAAAACAAGAAAACTCTAGAAAAATATTATTTTGTTCCTTATATAAATGCTGACTTGCTTAATGAAATTGTACTCAAAGATAAGTTTTACGAGATTTGCGAAAAACTTGATATTCCTTATCCTGATACATTTGTTTACAATTGCAAACAAGAAAACACACTTGATTTTAAATATAACTACCCTATTATTGCAAAACCAGCTAACTCGGCGCTTTATCATTATGCAAAATTCGATGGCAAGAAAAAGGTTTTCCGTTTAAAATCAAAAGAAGAATTAAACACAATGCTTAAAAATCTTGAAACATCAAGCTATGATTACAAATTTTTAATTCAAGACTGTATTCCTGGTGGCGATGATAAAATGAGAGTGCTTAACTGTTATTGCGATCGCAACTCTAAAGTTAAGTTTGCTTCGCTTGGTCACGTTTTATTAGAAGAGCATACCCCTTCTGCTATCGGCAATCCTGTTGTTGTTATCAACGAAGTTAATAACGATATTGTTAAAGCGGCAACTAAATTTTTAGAAGAAATCGGTTATACTGGTTATGCTAATTTCGATATTAAATATGATGAGAGAGATGGCGTATTCAAATTCTTTGAAATAAACGTTCGTCTTGGCAGATGTAATTATTATGTTACCGGCTCTGGATTTAACACAGTTAAAAGAATTGTTGATGATTTAGTTTTTGAAAAAGACCTTGAATACACAATTGCAGATAATGAGAATTTATTCTCTGTTGTTCCTATGGGTGTTATCAAAAAATATGTTAAAGACCCTGAACTTATCAAACGCGCGATTGATCTTAATAAAAAAGGCAAGCGTTGTCACCCTCTTATTTATAAAGGTGATATGTCTTTACAAAGAAGATTTTATATTTACGCTCAATTATTGAATTATTTTAGAAAATACAAGAAATATAATTAAAGGTGAATTTTTATGAATGAAAAAATTCTTGGTGTTTTAGGCGGAATGGGCCCTATGGCAACAGCATATTTTATGAAAATCGTTATTGATATGACTGACGCTAAATGTGACCAAGAGCATATTCCTATGCTCGTTTCTAACCATTCAACCATTCCTGACAGAACTGAATATATTCTTGACAACACTAAAGAAAATCCTATTCCTTATTTATTAAACGATGCGAAAATGCTTGAAAAAGCAGGAGTTTGCGCGCTTGCTATGCCTTGCAACACTGCCCACTACTTTTTTGAAGAAATTCAAAAGGCAGTTGAAATTCCTGTTTTACATATCGTTGAAGAAACTGTTAAATACATTGCAAACCGAGATAAAACTCAAAAAAGAGTTGGCATTTTAGCAACAAAAGGAACACTTGCTTCAGGGGTTTATCAAGATTTTTGCGAAAAATATGGGCTTATACCTGTTAAGCCATCAAAAGCAGTTGAAAATATGCTAATGAGCATTATTTATGACAAAGTTAAAAAAGGGAAAACGGTTGGCGTTGGTGAATTTTTAAGTATTATTGATGATATGATGGATAATGGTTGCGATGTTGTTGTTTTGGGTTGTACAGAACTTTCTGTTATTAAATCTGAACTTAAACTTAACCAACATAATATTGTTGATTCGCTTGAAATTTTAAGCAAATGTTCTATTGAACTTTGTGATAAAAAAGTAAAACCAGAATGTTTTTAAAATTAGTTTCATATATTAAAAATGACCTAGCATTTATCGCTTGGTCATTTTTTGTTCACAATTTGTTAAAAAAGTGTTGAAATTTGTCGAACTTTATGGTAAGATATTCGAGTATTATTTTAATTTAGAAAAGAAGTGAACTAATGAGAAAAGACGGAACAAAATTAAAAAGATTAGATGCTGTTTCAAAGGCAATGCCTATGATTATGCCTCATAGATATGATTGTATGAATATGATTACAATTGATATTCCTTATGACCCTATGCACGCATATGTTAATAAACGTAGAAAAACAGAGCTTCCTGTTAACCATTTAGCAATTATTATTGCGGCTTTTGTTAGAACTCTTTCGCAATTCCCTGAACTTAACAGATTCGTTGTTAACAAAAAGTTTTATGCAAGAAACGAAATCACTGTTAGTATGGTTGTTTTAAAACCAGGCACAGAGCATGGCGAAATGAATAAAATGTACTTTGATCCAGAAGATACTATTGATGATGTTACAAGAAAAATCAACGCTTATATAAAAGAAAATCGCGATGTAAATGGTGATGGCAATGCTACTGATAAGCTTTTAGAAACTTTATCAAAAATTCCTGGCCTTTTCAATTTTGGTATCGGTGTGTTAAAACTTATGGATAAATTTGGGCTTTTACCAAAAGCAATTATTGACGCTTCTCCTTTCCACGCTTCAATGCTTATTACTAACCTTTCTTCTATTCGTACTAATCATATTTATCATCATATTTATGATTTTGGTACAACAACTTTAGGTATGGCTATGGGTAACCATCGTTTTAAAACCGAGAAAAAAGGCGATGAAATTATTTGCACAAAAACTATGCCTCTTGGTCTTGTTATGGATGAGCGTGTTGCTTCAGGCGACTTTTTTGCTATTGCTTTTAAGCATTTTGAAAGATACTGCAAAAACCCTGAATTATTAGAAGTTAAACCTGAAAAAGTTAATCAAGACCCTAATATTTAAGTGCAAAACGGAAGTCAGAAAATGGCTTCCGTTTTTTGTGTCCATAATTGTCCCTTTGTCATCCTGAACGAAACGTAGTGGAGTTGAAGGATCTTAAAGATGTTTCGGCTGCGCTCAACTGTCTAAAGACATATAAATTAAAAAGCGGGAGCGCAATGCGCTCCCCTACTTTATTTCTTGTTCAAGATTATTAAATTCTTCTGTATCAAAAAATTCAGAAAGCGAAATATCAAGACCATCACAAATCATCTTTATTGTAAGAATCTTTGGATTACTGCTTCTGCCATACAAAATTGCTTTTACAGATGATGGAGGCAAAGCAGAAATATTTGCTAACTTATTTATTGTTATATTTCTTTCTCCACACAATTGCAAAATTCTATTCTTTATAGCAGTTACTGTATTCATATTTACACCCTACCTTTTATATTCTACAATTAGAATAACCAAAATTTCTAGACAAAGTAGGCGATGTGTGATACTATATAGGCAACACATTGCCTATATAGGAGTTCTAAATATGAAAATTGCAATAGTTGGTTCAAGAACCATAACAGATATTAATTTATCAAAATATATTCCACACTATGCTACAGAAATTGTTTCTGGTGGAGCTAAAGGAATTGACACTCTTGCTGAAAAACACGCTCAACAAAACGATCTTAAATTAACTGTCTTTTTGCCTGAATACGAAAAATATTCACGTTCGGCGCCGCTCAAAAGAAATGATAAAATCATTGAATATGCTGACGAAATAATTGCTTTTTGGAATGGCAAATCAAAAGGCACGAAATATGTAATTACAAAATGTAAAAAAATAAACAAAAAAATCAAAATCATCATGCTATAAATTATAATATTTTACATTAAAAAATAACTCAAATGTTATTGACATTTTTAATATTTATGATATAATAGATTGAAATGTATAAAAACACTTTTAGAAAGGATTTTGAAAATGGACTACATCCTTAAAAACGCAAAATTTTTCATGCAAGGAAAATTCCAAGAGGCCGACATCTTCGTTAAGGACGGTAGTTTTTTTGACATTTCTAAAAATATTACTAACGCTTGTGCAACCGTTATCGATTGCAAAGATTATATTATATTTCCTGGTTTTGTTGATGTTCACGTTCATCTTCGAGAGCCGGGATTTTTTTATAAAGAAACTATTAACTCTGGCACTATGGCAGCGGCTCACGGTGGTTACACTTATGTTTGCTCAATGCCTAACTTAAATCCTGTGCCTGATAGTTTTGAAAATTTAAAGGTTCAGCTTGATATAATTGATAAAGATGCTAATATTCGAGTTAAACCTTACGCTTCTATTACAAAAGGACAAAACGGCAAAGAATTAGCCGATATGGAAAAGATGGCAGATTATGTTTGCGCTTTTTCTGACGATGGTAGAGGTGTTCAATCACAAGATATGATGCAAAGCGCTATGGAAAAAGCGAAAGCGCTTGATAAAATTATAGTTGCACATTGTGAAGATAACAGTTTACTTAAAGGTGGTTATATTCATGATGGTGAATATGCAAAAGCACACGGGCATAAAGGCATTTGTTCTGAAAGTGAATATGGCCCGATTGCGCGAGATATTGAACTTGTTAGAAAAACAGGTTGTAAATATCACGTTTGCCATATTTCAACTAAAGAAAGCGTTGAGCTGATTAGAAAAGCGAAGGCAGAAGGGTTAGATATTACTTGTGAAACTTCGCCTACCTACCTTTTGCTTAACGATAGTATGTTGCAAGAAGATGGCAGATTCAAAATGAATCCTCCTATTAGAAGTGAAGAAGATAGATTAGCACTTATAAAAGGTATTTGCGATGGCACAATTGATATGATTGCAACTGACCATGCGCCACATTCAGCCGAAGAAAAATCAAAGGGGCTCCAGAAATCGGCAATGGGTGTTGTTGGTCTTGAATGCGCATTCCCACTCCTTTATACACATTTAGTTAAAACAGGAGTTTTACCTTTTGAACGGCTTGTTCAACTTTTCCATTGCGAGCCGAAAAACAGATTTTTACTCACAGGTGGAATTCGCATTGGCAAAGCCGCAGATTTCACAATGTGGGATATGAATAAAAAAACAACCGTTAACCCTGATACATTTTTGAGTATGGGTAAAAGCACACCGTTTAATGGCTTTGAAATTTACGGTGAATGTGTTTTAACTGCGGTTGATGGTAATTTTGTTTATAATAATTTAGTTCTATAGATTTTAAGGAGAGATAAAAATGGCAAAAAGAACAGATATTAAAAAGATTCTTATTATCGGCTCAGGTCCTATCGTTATCGGTCAGGCAGCTGAGTTTGACTATGCAGGTACACAAGCTTGTTTAGCGCTTAGAGAAGAGGGCTATGAAGTAGTTCTTTGCAACTCTAACCCTGCAACAATTATGACAGATACAATCATCGCTGACAAGGTTTATATGGAGCCTTTAACTCTTGAATACGTGGCAAAGATCATTCGCCACGAGAGACCTGACGCAATTATTCCTGGTATCGGTGGACAAACAGGTCTTAACCTTGCTATGCAACTTGAAAAGAAAGGTATTCTTAAAGAGTGCTGTGTTGAACTCCTTGGTACTTCTAGTGCTTCTATCGAACGCGCAGAAGACCGTGAAATGTTCAAAGAACTTTGCGAATCTATTGGCGAACCGGTTATTCCTTCAGAAATCACTTACTCATTAGAGG
>JAZRPX010000264.1:0-4227 GCA_045649445.1 Acutalibacteraceae bacterium
CCGAGTGCCGAACCTGTTGGCAAGATTTTATCGCAAACTCCTGCGGCAGGTGAAAAGATTGCAAGTGACCGTGTTGTTAAAGTTGAGATAAGCGGTGGCAATGAAATGGCGGTTATACCTAACCTTACTAATATGACAAAAGAAGAAGCAGTTATCGAACTTTTAAAGGCTGGTTTCTTGTATGAAAATATTAGTTATGGTGAAAAGTATAACACATCAATTTTGCCTGAATGTGTTGTTGATGTAAGTCCTAATATCGGTGAAACTGTAAGTAAATATATGAAAGTTACAATCAATATGAATACTTATACAACTACTACGACTACTACAACAACTACCATAGCGACAACAACTACTACAACAAAAGTTGTGCCTACGGCTACAAAAAAGCCAAAGCCAACAAATGCTCAACAAGAAACAAATCCAATAATAGATGAGTGATCTTATAAAAGGAGAAAAATAATGAAAACTTATAAAGAACCAGTTAAAGAATTACCTATAATTGCTGAAGTTGATGTGCTTGTTTGTGGTGGTGGCCCTGCAGGTATTGGCGCTGCTTTAAGAGCAGCAAGAGAAGGCGCTAACACTATGATTGTTGAGTCACAAGATTGTTTGGGTGGCGTTGCAACTGCCGGTATGATGTCACATTGGGGCGGTCGTTCTTCTAGCAAAATTATGGTTGAAATGTGGGAGCGTACATATCAAAAATGTGTTGAAACACTTGGGTGGTGTGATGAAAATGATGGTGAAAATTTAGCTCAAATTCATCATGGCGCTCAAAAAATCACTCTTGATGAAATGATGAATGAAGCAGGCGTTAAAGTGCTTTATTACACTTTTGTTTGCGACACAGTAGTTGAAGATGATGTTTTAAAAGGCGTTATTGTTGAAAACAAGTCAGGCAGAGGCGTTATTTTGGCTAAAAGAGTTGTTGATTCAACAGGTGATGGCGATGTAGCATATAAAGCAGGTGTACCGTTCTTCAAAGGCAGAGAAACCGATGGTAGAATGCAACCTGCAACTTTGATGTTTAAAATCGGTGGCGTTGATTATGAACGCGCTGTATTTTTAGGCAGTTTTGAATCAAAATATGAAACTGAAAAAGGTGAACTTCAAGCACTTGCTAAAGAGAAAATTCCTTTCCCTGCAGGTCATGTGCTTCTTTATCGTCAGCCAACACCGGGTACAGTTTGTTGTAATATGACAAATGCTATTGAAATTGATGGTACAGACGCCGAAAGCGTAACAAAAGGTCTTATGACTTGTCGTTCGCAGATTAAACCTATTATTGATTTCTTGCATGAGTATGTTCCTGGTTATGAAAAATGTTGGTTAATGAGCGAGGGCTCACTTTTAGGCATTCGTGAAACTCGTCATTTTGAGGGTTATAAGTCATTAACCCCTGAAGATATTTTAGAAGCAAAACTTCATGAAGATTGGGTTGTTCGCAGAGCGTTTTTCAATTTTGATGTGCATAATTTAACAGGCGCATCGCTTGATGAAACAGGCGTGCAAAAAGAATGGAAACAACCTGATGATTATTCAATTCCTTATGGTTGTATCTTGCCAAAGAAAATTGATAATTTGCTTTTATCAGGAAGAAATATTTCAGGTAGCCATTTGGCGCATTCAAATTATAGAATTATGTCAGTTTGTATGGCGCTTGGCGAAGCAGCAGGCGCAGCCGCTGCAATTTCAATTAAAGATGGCGTTCAATTAAAAGACGTTGATATTAAAAAAATTCAAGCTTCAGTAGGAGAATAAAAAAACAGGAGTTCCAAAAGGAACTCCTGTTTTGTTTTTGTTTATGTTTTATAACCTTGCAACTTTGCCGGTACGATAGAACATATGAGGGAACATAATTCTGATTAATACACAAGCAACGATTACATAATAAATAAATGCAACAATAAAGTTTACAAGTGGAATAGTAAATCCTTCATTAATATGTCTTGTAATACTTGGCGCAAAGGTGTAAACCTGAACGATACAAGCAACGAGAACGGTCCATTTAATATTGGAATGAGTGTAAACCAAAATAGCGCATAAAATGAACAATAAATCTAGAATTGAATACCAATAGTTAAGTTCACCAAGCTCTTTTGTATCAAGGTTTCTAATTAACTGATAATATGTATTCATCAAGAATTCAAAGAAGGCAGGAAGCATAATAACCAACGAGCATAGTTGCATTGTTGTAACCTTGCCATTCCTTTCTTCGTAATACATACCATATTTTTTATCTCTCATCAATTTTCTTATAAGCAAAAATAACAAAAGACTAATTGCAACGATAAATATAATCGTAAATATTAATCTAAACAATTCCTGCTCGTTTAAACTAAAACCAAACATTATATTACTCCTTTTTGATTTATTTTATCGAATCCCAATAATTTTTAAATGATTGCTCGTTTTTGTTGTTACCGTAAATATAATATTTGCGGTTTTTTAATTTGTCAGGCAAATATTGTTGCTTAACATAATGATTGGGAAAATCATGTGGATATTTATAAAACTGACCTTTGTTTTCAACCTCGGCGCTATCAAAATGTTTATTCTGCAACTGCCTTGGAATAGGCCCTGCGTTGCCTATTGTAACATCTTGCATAGCATCATTTATACCGTTGTAAGCCGAATTTGATTTTGGCGAAGTTGCTACCAAAACAACTGCATTTGCAAGTGGAATTCTCGCTTCTGGAAGACCGAGCGCTTGCGCCATATCAACTGCAGATTTCACAATCGGCATAATTTGTGGGTAAGCAAGACCAACATCTTCACAAGCGCAAACCATTAGACGCCTACAAGCCGATGGTAAATCTCCTGCTTGTAAAAGTCGAGCTAAATAGTGTAACGCAGCATCAGGGTCAGACCCTCGCATTGATTTTTGATAAGCAGAAATGATATCGTAATGCTCATCACCCTCGCGGTCGTATCTCATACCGCTTCGTTGAGTTAAATCTTCGGCTAACTGCTTTGTTATAACCCTTTTTCCATCAGTTTCACTAGCGGATAAGCAACAAAGTTCAACTGCGTTTATAGCTTTTCTTACATCGCCACCACAACGTGAGGCAATTGTTTTATCTACATCATTTTCAACTTCAATTTCGCCTAATTCTTCGCGCATTTTATCAAAACCACGAGAAATAACAGGCAAAACATCATTTGCTTCAAGCGCTTTAAACTCAAAAACGGTTGAACGAGAAAGAATAGCGCTATAAACATAAAAATAAGGATTTTCAGTAGTGGAAGCGATTAAAGTTATCGCACCATTTTCAATATATTGCAAAAGGGATTGCTGTTGTTTTTTATTAAGATATTGTATCTCATCTAAATAAAGAAGAATTCCATCAAGCCCAGCGAGCGTTTTAGTTTCTTCAACAATCTCTTTAATATCAGCCGTTGAACAATTAGTTCCATTAAGTTTACGAAGGCACATATTAGCGCCACTTGCGATAATACTCGCAAGAGTGGTTTTGCCAACGCCAGATGGCCCGTAAAAAATCATATTCGGAATTTTTCCCGATTTTATAATGTTGGAGAGCATTTTGTTTTCGCCGATAAGGTGAGATTGCCCAACCATTTCGTCTATTGATTGCGGACGCAACCTATCAGCCAAAGGCGTGTTCAAAATTTTCACTCTCCTTTACATTAAAATTGTAATAAATTATTTATAAAGTGGGTATTTTTCGCAGATATCTGCAACCATTTGTTTGATTTCTTCTTTGTTATCAAAATCAACGATACATCTGTGAATACATTCAGCAATAACATCAAAATCTTCTTCTTTAAGACCACGAGTTGTAGCAGCAGGGGTACCAAGACGAACACCTGAAGTTACAAATGGGCTTTCAGGGTCATTAGGAACTGCGTTTTTATTAGCAGTAATATGACATTCATCAAGGCGATTTTGAAGTTCTTTACCAGTAACGCCTGTGCCGATAAGGTCTAAAAGCATAAGATGGTTATCAGTACCACCTGAAACTAATTTATGACCACGTTTTACAAGACCATCAGCCAATGCTTTTGCGTTTTTAATAATTTGTTGTTGGTATGCTTTGAACTCATCTGTAAGCGCCTCACCAAAACAAACTGCTTTTGCAGCGATAACGTGCATAAGTGGACCACCTTGTGTACCAGGGAAGATACCTTTGTTGATGTCTTTAGCATATTTCTCTTTGCAAAGAATCAAACCGCCACGAGGACCACGAAGAGTTTTATGAGTTG
>JAZRPX010000265.1:0-2402 GCA_045649445.1 Acutalibacteraceae bacterium
GAAGCAATCGAAAGCATTCTTAACCAAACATATAAAGATTTTGAGTTTATTATTATAAACGATGGCTCTACAGATAAAACAGAAGAAATCATTTTATCCTATAAGGATGAACGAATTGTATATCTTAAAAATGAAAAAAATATGGGTATAGTTTATACTCTTAATCGTGGTTTGGATGCGGCTCAGGGTGAATATATCGCCAGAATGGACAGTGATGATATCTCATTGCCTACACGATTTGAAGAGCAGTTAAAATATCTCGAAAAGCATCCCGATATTGCAGTTTTAGGAACAGGCGTGAATGTTTTTGGTGAAGACATTGAGTCTCATGTCAAGATATTATCCGAAAATCCTCAAAATGCTAAAGCTGAATTGTTTTTTAGGTCTTCGTTGGCACATCCAACTGTAATTATTAGAAAAGAAATACTTGATAAGTATAATTTGCGATATGAAGAAGAATATGCCGGCATGGAGGATTTTGTGCTTTGGTGGAGAATATCGCAATATGCAAAAATTGCCTCTTTGCCAAAACCTTTCTTGAATTACAGAAGGCATAAATCTCAAATCACGGCTACTATTAATCCTCAAAAAGTGCAAAAAGCCAAGAATTTTTTGTTGGAGCGTATTTCGGTATTTAATGTTGATTTTTCACAAGAAGAGTTTGATGCGATATTTAAATATCGCGCAGGGTATTACGATTCTATAACATTGGAAGATACAAAAAATCTTGTTTTGCTATTTAAAAAGCTTTTAAGTAGCAATAAAAAAACCAAATTCTTTAATCAGTATTATTTCAAAAAAACATTAGGATTTGCACTTATACGCTCTATTGAATTTTTAAATTTAAGCCGAGCAGAAAAAAACGCTTTTTACCTTAGCGCTTTTAAACAAAAGGTTTTATCTTTTGAATTATTTGCAAAAATAACTTTGCGAGAGTTTTTGAAACGATAGAGGTGTTATATGAACATTTCGCACATATCTTGCTGTGGTTGTGGTGCGTGCACCCATGTATGCCCTAAAAATTGCATAAATTTCAAATATGATGGTGAGGGCTTTTTAAAAGCAACAGCACAGGACCATCTTTGCATAAATTGCGGCAAATGTCTTAAAGTTTGTCCAATAAATAATTCTAGCAAGAATCTTAATCAAACAATTTCATCCTATATGGGATATAACAATGATAATGATATTAAGAAAAGGTCAACTTCGGGCGGTATTTTTTATGAACTTGGCAAGGCTGTTGTTTTATCAGGCGGTGTTGTTTATGGTGCGGCTTATGCAGAAGATTTGTCAATTAATCATATAAGAATAGATAATATTAATGACCTTGCAAAACTACAGGGTTCAAAATATGCTCAAAGCAGGGTGCATCAATGCTATCCTTATATAAAAACAGATTTAGAGAATGGTAAAACAGTTTTATTTTCAGGCACACCCTGTCAAGTTAGCGCTGTTAAAAATTTATTTAGCAAGTCTTTTGAAAAGCAGTTGATTACAATTGATTTAATTTGTCATGGAGTTCCTTCGCAAAAACTATTTTTAGATTATATAAAATTTATAGAAAAAATAAAAAAATTCAAAATATTAAAATATCAATTTCGTTGCAAAGAAAAATCAAGCGATTTGATTAGTTATAACACAAAAATCAGTGTTGATAAGAAAAATCAATACAAACAAATAATTATTGATGGCAATGAGGATCCTTATGTTTTAAGATTTTTATCAAATTGCTTGCAAGCTAATACATGTTATTCTTGTAGCTATGCCCAAGAGAAGCGTTGCAGCGATATAACTTTAGGTGACTTTTGGGGTTTTGAAAAATCGTTTCCTGAAAAAACCGAAATTGGAAAGAATGGAATTTCCTTGGTTTTAGCAAATACCAATATTGGTTTAGAATTGTTGCGCAAACTTGAAAATATAACTTTGGAAACTATTTCAAGAGAGGATTATATAAATTATAATTCCCATCTTTCCAAACCATCACAAAAGAACGAATTCAGAGATGTTTTATATAAAAATTATAGTAAATATGGCTTTACAAAAAGTTTTTATAATAAATATTTTCTCCCTTATAAATATAAAGAATATTTTTTAAAAAGACGCATATTAGGGTGGTTAAAATGACTAAAAAAATAGGAATAATTACTTATCACGATTCTGACAATTTCGGTTCGGTTCTTCAATCATATGCGTTAAGTCATTATATTAACGGTTTGGGTAAAGACTGTGAGATAATTGATTACCGAAAAAAAGAGGTTAAAAATATATACCGTGTATTTAGGCGACCTACTTCGCGAAACGCTATTTTAACTGATATTTTTCAAATACCATATTATTTGAAACTTTTCAAAAGAAAAAAGGTATATGAATCTTTTAGAAGAACATACCAAGTCGGAGGCCAA
>JAZRPX010000266.1:0-18640 GCA_045649445.1 Acutalibacteraceae bacterium
TAAAAACCTCCTAATTATTCATATATTATAATAAAAGCAAATTTTCAATTCCCTGAACTGCGTATAATATTGATTATACGCAGTTATATTATAATTTATAACTGTTAGTTTGTCAAGCCCCTATTTTGATAAAATTAAAAAAGAGCGCAAAAGCACTCTTCTTATATCTTAACCAAAGACTTTAATAAACTGAAATAACAAAATTTAAAATCAATTTCTTTTATATCTTCACAAGTTCTGATTAAATATTCGTTAATAACTTTATTATTCGAAATAACTTTAACACTACCCACCTTTTGGTTTTTAGAAATTGGCGCAAATATTTTTTCTTTTAATTCATATTCAATTTTTACATTTTTGATGTCTTCGTAATTAAGTAATTCATTATTAATTTTTTCGCAATTAATCATTACTTCTTCTTTTTGTCCTTTTAACACATTAATTGTTTTAGGAAGTTTAATCGATTTATCGGGTTTAAATAATTTAAAATTAGCGAACCCATAATCAAGAAGTTTTCTTGCAGATATAAATCTATCGTTAGATGTATCGGCGCCCATAACAACAGAGATTAGTTCCATACCGTCTCTTTTTGCAGTTGCACTAACGCAACACCCTGCCCCACTTGTTGTGCCTGTTTTTAACCCTGTCGCGCCTTTGTAAAATCTTACCAGTTTATTAGTGTTAACTAGTTGAACGGTTTCGTTTCTCACAGTATCCATCCAAATGGTTGTATATTGTTTAATTAAATCATTTTTAATTAACTCTCTTGACATAATGGCAACATCTTCAGCGCTAGTATATAAATTTTCATCGTCAAGACCGCAAGCGTTTGTAAAATTGGTATTATCCATTCCTAATTGTTTTGCTTTTTCATTCATTTTTGCAACAAAACTCTCTTCACTGCCCGATATATGCTCTGCAAGTGCAACAGAAGCATCGTTAGCAGAGCCAACAGCAACTGCTTTCAGTAAATCATGAACTGTCATTTTCTCCCCTGGCTCAAGCCAAATTTGAGAACCACCCATACTTGCAGCGTGCTCTGAGGTTGCCACCTTATCATAAAAAGAAATTTGTTTACTTTTTATTGCTTCAACAACTAGTAACATAGTCATAATTTTAGTAATTGATGCAGGTGGTAATTTTACTTTTTCTTGCTTTTTATATATGATTTTGCCAGTTGAAACTTCCATTAAAACTGCTGATTTTGCGTTAATTTCAAGGTTATTATCAGGTTTTGCATTAGTCATAACAACATCTTCGTAAATATCATCAGAATAGTATTCTGTAACAACATTATCATAATTAATATTTCTATTCGAAACATCAGCAAAAACATTAAAATTAAAAATAAAAATCAAGCATAAAATTGTAGTAAATATTTTATAAAAAAACATAAGACTTCGCTCCTTTTCATTTAAAAAGTATGCGAAGTCTAAATAAATTATTCTTTTACTAAAGTTTTAACAATTTCACCTACATAAGTATAGTGATAATCATTTTCATACCACTTGTCATTTGATTTATCAATCATACATTCAGGTTCGATTTTTTGACAATAAATCTTTTTACAAATCACAACCAATCTTGCCTCTTCAAAATAAACAGAATTATCATCAAAAATCGGAGTTAAACCTGTTTCTTTTGTTTTGTCAACATCCCTACCGGATTTGTTTCCACAAACTTTGTGAATTTCTTTATTATCTCCGTAAAACGAAAGTGTAAAATATTCTTCATTTTCAACAAAATCGTTAGTATATCTTTGTGGTCTAATAACTGTGATTGCAACATCTTTGCTCCACATTTCTCCAAAGCCACCCCAACTTGCAGTCATCATATTATATTTTTCTTTGTTTCCTGCAGTAACTAACATCCATTCATCACTAACTATTTTAATAAAATTTTCGTTTATTTCTTTAATGTTTACTTCTTTGAATGCCATAAAAATCAACTCCTTTATATTAATTATATTAAATAATTTAAAAAATTCAATAAAAATTTTAAAATAATACTTTATTATTTTGTAATTATAATGTATAATAGTAAAAAATAATATATTAAAGGAGTATAAAATGTCTACAGATTTTAGTGTTTCATTAAAAAGCGTTATTAATGAACTTAATCTTGAAGTTATTAATATGCCATCTGACCCTGAAAAAATCCTGTTATATGATTCAGAGTTAAACAGACCTGGCCTTTTATTAGCTGACTATTTTGAGTTTTATGATTCACACAGAATTCAAATTTTAGGTCTTTCTGAAATTAGTTATTTAAAAACTTTGTCAAAAGAGGTTTATCACGAAAGAATTTCTAAATTTATGGGTCTCTCCCCCGTTGCTGTTGTTATTACTCGTGGTTTAGAAGTTGATGACGAATTTATTGAATTGGCAAAACACTACAATATTCCGTTGTTAAGAACCGAGAATATGACTTCTGCCTTCAACACTGATTTAAATGCTTATTTAAATTTGCAATTAGCGCCTAGAATCACAAGGCACGGTGTTTTAGTTGAAGTTTATGGTGAAGGTATTTTATTGCTTGGTGAAAGTGGCGTTGGTAAAAGTGAAGCCGCTATTGAGCTTGTAAAACGTGGCCATAGATTGATAGCAGATGATGCAGTTGAAATCAGACGAGTTTCATCTAAAACATTAGTTGGTACTGCTCCGGAAAACATTCGACACTTTGTTGAACTTCGTGGCGTTGGAATCATTAATGTTAGAAGAATATTCGGTATGGGTGCTGTTAAACTCACAGAAAAGATTGATATGGTTATTAATCTTGAACAGTGGAATCCTGAAAAAATGTATGATAGAATGGGTCTTGAAAAAGAAACAACTGAGATTTTAGGACTTAATATTACATCAACAACAATCCCTATCAAGCCAGGTAGAAATTTAGCGATTATTATTGAAGTTGCAGCTATGAACAATCGTCAGAAAAAGATGGGTTATAACGCTGCAGAAGAATTATTGCACAAGCTTGGTATGTCAAACGAAGAAGAAATTGATCCTACCGTTCAAAAAGAATGGGATGCTTTTAAATAAACAAAGAGAGGTAATTTATTATGTATTATATTGGTGTAGATTTAGGCGGTACAAACATTGCTACTGCGGTTATTACAAAAGATTTTAAAATTATAGGTAAAGCGTCAGTTCCTACTAATGCTCCTAGACCTGCTGATGAAATAGCAAAAGATATCGCAAAATCAGTTGAATTAGCAATTGAAAATGCAGGAGTTTCAAAAAATGAAATTTATTCAGTTGGTATTGGTGCTCCTGGCGCTGTAAATGCTAAAGATGGTGTTATTGAATTTTCTGGTAATCTTGACTTTGAAAACGCTCCGTTGGTTGAGTTAGTTGAAAAATACACTGGCAAGAAAACTTTTATAGAAAATGATGCAAATGCCGCTGCATACGGAGAGTTGGTTGCAGGTGCAGGAAGAGGCGCAAAAGATTTTGTTGCTATTACACTTGGAACTGGCGTTGGTGGTGGTGTTATTATCGACGGCAAGATTTTCTCTGGTTGGAATTCATTCGGCGCAGAACTCGGTCATATTAATTTAGAAATCAACGGTGAATATTGCACATGCGGAAGATATGGTTGTTGGGAGGCTTACGCATCAGCTACAGCATTAATCAAACAAACAAAAAGAGCAATGGAAAATGATAAAAATTCAAAAATGTGGGAAATTGCCGGTTCGATTGATAATGTAAACGGAAAAACTGCATTTGATGGTATGCGTGCTGGAGATAAAACAGCAACAGAAGTTGTAAACAAATACATTGAATATGTTGCCTGTGGTATTGTTGATGTAATCAACATTTTCCAACCTGAATTTGTATGTATCGGTGGAGGTATTTCAAAAGAAGGTGAAAACTTAAGAAAACCTATTGAAGATTATGCAAATGAATTTAGATTTGGTAAAAAAGCAAAAAAGAAAACTCAAATTAAAATCGCTGAACTTGGCAATGACGCAGGTATAATCGGTGCAGCTTTCCTTGGCTTAAATAACTAATGTAAAGAGGTATACTTTTGGTTACTAACATTAAATCGTTTATCAAATTTTTAGATGAATTCAATTACGAATTCAAATTAAATGAGCCACTTTCAAAACATACTAGTTTTAAAATCGGTGGTAATGCTTTAATATTTTTAAGTGTTGAAAACGAAGAACAAATCAAAGAAATAGTTTCAAAATGCAAAGAACTTGATATCAAATTTTATATTTTAGGAAAAGGTTCAAATGTTCTATTTTCTGATAATGGTTTTGAAGGAGTTGTTATATCTACTTCCGAAAAATTCAATGGAATTAGAATGATTTCTGAAACTATGTTTGAGTGTGATGCAGGTGTAAAAATGTCTGCACTTTGTAATTTTGCACTTGAAAATTCATTAACTGGGTTTGAATGTTTATATGGTATTCCGGGCACAGTTGGTGGCGCTATTATTACAAACGCAGGTGCATACGGAGGAGAGATTTCGGACGTTGCTGTTGAAGTAAAGCATATTGATGATAACGGCGAATTCGGTTCGTTTATTGGTGATGAAATTGATTTTTCATATCGTCATAGCGCGTATGAAACTAATGGTTTTATAATTTGTTCAGTTGTATTTGTTTGCGAAAAAGGTATAAAAGCTGATATCAAAGCAAAAATGGATGAATTGATCGAAAAAAGAAAAGCAAAACAACCGCTTGAGTTTCCAAGCGCCGGAAGCACATTTAAAAGACCCGTTGGTGGTTTTGCCGCAGCTTTAATTGAAGAAGCAGGATTAAAAGGTTTATCTGTTGGTGATGCACAGGTTAGCACTAAACATTCAGGTTTTGTTATTAACAAAGGCAGCGCAACACAAAAAGATACTTTAGAATTAATCAAACAAATCAAGCAAAAGGTTTATGAAAATTCAGGAATTACCCTTGAATGTGAAGTTAGAATTGTGGAGTAGTTTATGGAATTTATTATCGTAACAGGTATATCAGGCGCTGGAAAATCCAGAACTATTTCTTCACTTGAAGATATTGGCTATTATTGTGTTGATAACATTCCTCCTGCCTTAATCAAAAATTTTGCAGAACTTTGTGAAAGTAATCCTCATGTTGAAAAGGCAGCTGTTGTTACCGATTCGCGAGGTGGAACTTTTTTTAACGAATTAATTGAAGTGCTCAATGATTTTGACTCGATGAATAAAGAATATAAAATTTTATTTTTAGATGCAACTGTTGAGGTTTTAGTAAATCGTTTTAAAGAAACAAGAAGAAAACATCCTTTGATAGATAAATGTGAGGGTTCAATTGAAAAATCAATTTTATCTGAAATTGATTTATTAAAAGAGATTAGAGAAAGAGCAGATTATATTATTGATACTTCCCTATTATCTACATCTCAATTAAAAGAACACCTTGTTTCAATTTTTTCTGATAATCCTACTGACACAATAAATTCTATATGTATGTCATTTGGTTTTAAATATGGTCCTGCTACAGAAGCTGATTTAATGTTTGACGTGAGATGTTTGCCAAATCCATATTACATTGATGAATTACGCTACAAAACAGGGCTTGACAGTGAAATCAAAGAATTCGTTTTAAAAACAGATACTGCTAAAACATTACTTAATAAAATCATTGATTTAATTGACTATTTAGTGCCTTTATATTTAAAAGAAGGCAAAAGTTCAATTGTTATTGCAATCGGTTGTACCGGTGGAAAACACAGAAGTGTTACATTTAGTGAAGAAATTCATAAACATTTGATAAATAAAGGTTATATTTCATCTATAAATCATAGAGATATAAATAAAAATTAGGAGTTTTAGATGACTTTTAACAGAGAAGTTAAAGATGAATTGTTGGAAATTTGGCAGAAAAAAGACTGCTGTAAATTATGTCAATTATTGGGCTTATTGCTTTATTCTACAGATTATGGTAATGATGCAATAGGCCTTAAAACTGATTTTGAAAAACAGGCAGATTTATATTCAAAACTCTCGTTAAAATGTATGAAACTCTCCCCTGTTAAATCAAAAATCTCAAAACACTACAATGTATATTTTGATAAAAAAGATATCCCTGTAATTCTAAATAATTTTAATGTTGAAACCGCTTTTAATCTATTCAAATGTGAAAATTGCAGAAAAGCTTTTTTAATAGGCGCTTTTATTGCAAGTGGCGTTATGAGTAGCCCTGATAAAGAATATAGGGTTGAATTTATTTCTAAATCCGAAGAAATTTCGTGTTTGATTTATAGAGTTTTATATGAATATTCATTAAACCCAAAAATGACTATTAAGAATAAAAAAGTTTCTGTTTATCTTAAAACAAGTGAAAGTATTGAAGATTTATTAACTTTAATGGGTGCTTTTAAATCATCTTTAAAATTAATGGATATGAAAATAATTAAAGATGTTAAAAACAACACTAATAGAAAAACAAATTTTGAAACTGCTAATTTAAAAAAATCTGCTGATTCATCGGCAAAACATATAAACGCTATTGAAAAAATCGAAAAATCAGGCAAATTTCACTCTCTTCCTGATGATTTGCAAAAGATTGCAATTGCAAGAAAAGAAAATCTAGGAATGAGTTTGAATGAAATTGGCAAAATGTTTGATTTAAGCCGTTCTGGTGTTTATCACAAACTAAAAAAATTATGTGATATTGCTGAAAAATTATAAATTTATGGGGGTGGCGAAATGTCTTTCGCACATCTACATCTTCATACTGAGTATTCTCTTTTAGATGGTGCTTGTCGAATTGAAAAATTGATGAAATCCGTTAAAAATAAAGGCATGGATACTGTTGCTATAACTGACCACGGTGTAATGTATGGCGTGGTCAACTTTTATAATACAGCAAAAAAATATAACATAAAACCAGTCATTGGCTGTGAAGTTTACGTTGCAGCAAGAACAAGATTTGATAAAATTCATGAATTTGATTCAACTAGTAGTCACCTTGTGCTTTTATGCAAAAACGAAATCGGTTATAAAAACCTTTGCAAAATTGTTTCTAGCAGTTTTACAGAAGGATTTTATTATAGACCGAGAATTGACCATGAATTATTAAAAGAACACAACGAGGGGCTTATAGTTCTTTCAGCTTGTTTACAAGGTGAATTATGCAGATATATTAAAGATGGTTTATATGAAAAAGCACTTGAAACTGCTAAATGGTATAAATCAATTTTCGACGATGACTACTATATTGAAATACAAGACCATAGTCTTCCGGAGCAAAAAAGAATTAACATTGAACTTATTAAAATTGCTAAAGAATTAGATATTAAAGTTGTTGCTACTAATGACGCTCATTACGTTGAAAAAGCAGATGCAAATATGCAAAAATATCTGCTTTTGGTTGGTCAAAACAAAAACATTGATAGCGATGATGCGTTAACATTTGAAACAGATGAGTTTTATGTTAAAACTGAAGATGAAATGCTTTCTTTATTCCCTGCTGAATATGTTAATAACACAATAGAAGTTGCGAATAAATGCAATTTTGAATTTGATTTTAATAATTTAAAACTTCCGGCATTCAAATTAGAAAATGAAAATCACTTTGAACATTTAAAAAACAAGTGTTTAAATGGTTTGAATTTAAAGATTGAAAACCCTAAAAAAGAATATTTTGATAGACTAGAATATGAGCTTAATATAATCAATGAAATGGGGTTTGTTGATTACTTTTTAATTGTTGCCGATTTTGTTAATTTTGCAAAAGATAACAACATTCCTGTCGGTCCAGGTCGTGGTTCAGGTGCTGCTTCTTTATGCGCATATACAATTGGTATAACTGATATTGACCCTATTAAATACAATCTTTTGTTTGAACGTTTTTTAAACCCAGAAAGAGTTTCAATGCCTGACTTTGATATCGATTTTTGTTATATCAGAAGGCCAGAAGTTATAAAGTACGTTATTGATAAGTATGGTGCTGACCACGTTGCGCAAATTATAACTTTTGGAACTCTAGCTGCAAAAGCAGCTGTCAAGGATATTGGAAGAGCAATGGCCATTCCCTATTCTGTTGTCGATTCAATTTCAAAACTCATCCCAAATGATATTCATCAAACTATTGATAACGCTCTTTCTCAATCCGAACAACTTAAAGAATTATATAATAGCGACCCAAAAATCAAAGAGTTATTAGATTTAGCAAAAGAAGTCGAAGGTATGCCAAGGCATGCATCTACTCACGCTGCAGGTGTAGTGATAACGGATAAACCAGTTGAACAATATGTTCCTTTAGCGCTTAACGACGATTCTGCTATAACTCAATATACAATGACAGAATTAGAACAAATTGGACTTCTAAAAATGGACTTTTTAGGGCTTCGTAATTTAACAGTTATTGATGACACAGTTAAGATGATTAAAGAGTTCAAACCTGGTTTTGATATAAACAGAATTGATATAAACGACCAAAAGGTTTATAAAATGCTTTCAAAAGGCCTATCTTTAGGCGTATTTCAATTTGAATCGGTTGGTATGAGAAAAACTATGACTCAATTAAAACCTTCTAATCTAGAGGATTTAATAGCTCTTTTATCACTTTACAGACCAGGTCCTGTTAAATCAATACCAAAATACATCGAAAACAAGCATAATCCGAGTAAAATAACTTATGCTACGCCTTTATTAGAACCTATTTTAAATGTAACTTACGGTTGTATTGTTTACCAAGAACAAGTTATGCAAATTTTTAGAACTCTTGCTAATTATACTCTTGGTAAAGCAGATATAATTAGACGCGCAATGGCAAAGAAGAAACACGATGTTTTAGCAAAAGAGCGAGTTAATTTTGTTAATGGTTGTAAAGCTAATAATATTAATGAACAAGTGGCGGATAACTTATTTAATGAAATCTCATCTTTTTCATCTTATGCTTTTAACAAGGCGCATGCTGCTGCATATTCTCTTGTTTCATACAGAACTGCTTATTTAAAATGCTATTATCCTTCTCAATACATGGCAGCGCTTATAACAAGTGTTTTAGACAGAGCAAATAAGGTTCAAGAATATTTTGAAGAATGCAAACGTCTTTCTATTAAAATTTTACCACCCGATATTAACAGAAGTAATTATAATTTTGCAGTAGATAACCAAAATATAAGATATGGACTTTTGGCGATTAAAGGCGTTGGAAGAGTTTTGGTTAATAACCTCATTGAAGAACGAAAAGAAAACGGTGATTTCACTGACTTTTACGACTTTTGCAAACGTTGTTCTTCAAGAGACTTAAACAGACGTTCAGTAGAGGCACTTATAAAAGCTGGATGCTTTGATAATCTAAAATACAATCGAAGAGAAATGCTCGAGAATTTAGATAATATTTTATCAAACATACAAAGAAAAAAATCATCAAATATCGTTGGGCAAATCGACTTTTTCGAATCAAGTTCAAATGAAGTTGAAATTGATATAAGAAAATATGATGAGTTTGATAAAAACATTCTTCAAAAACAAGAAAAAGAAGTTATCGGCTTTTATTTATCCGGCCATCCGTTAGAAAAATATAATGACATATCTTCAAAAAATAATTTTGATAAAATTTCTAGCATTCTTAATGATGATGAAAAATATTTTGATAACAAGCAAATCAAAGTTCTTGTTAATTTTGAAAACATCAAAAAGAAATCGACGAAAAACGGAGATATCATGGCTTTTTGTGATATTTCTGATACATCTTCTAATTGTGAATTGATAATCTTTCCTAAAATTTATGCTTTATTCTCTAGTTATATTTCTAGTGATAAACCTTTTGTTTTAAGTGGACGAGTTTCAATAAAAGATGATGCACCAAAACAAATAATTTGTGAAAAAATCGAGTTTATTGACGATTATTTTAACACTGAAAACCTCTATATAAAAGTTAAATCTTTAAATGACACAGGTTTTAAAAAGGCATTAAAACTATTAAACGAAAACAAAGGCAACTCCACTGTTTTTGTTCACTGCGTTGACACAAAGAAAACGCTTAAAGCAGATAAATATAGTTGTTCATTAAAAGATAGTTTAATTAATGATTTAAAACAAATTTTAGGAGAAAATAATGTAGTAAAAAAATAAACTGTATCATTATTGATACAGTTTATTTTTTAGTCTTTAAATATTTGTTTTTAGTTGCAATTCCGCCTCTTATATGCCTTTCAGATTTATTAAATTCTAAAACTTTTTTAACTTTAAAATATAAATCTTCATCTAATCTTTTTAATCTATCGCTAACATCTTTATGAACTGTTGATTTGCTTACACCATATTTTTTTGCACAAACTCTAACAGTTGCGCCTGTTTCGACAATAAATCTACCAAGCACAACTGCTCTTTCTTCAACGCAAGTATTCAAAAAATCAACTCCCTAAAGCAATAATCAATAAATGATATGCTTTAAGGAGTTTTTTTATGTTATAAATCTATAGTGTTTATATCTGCGATTATGCCATAATCAGCATAATCAAATATAGGTGCTTTTTCATCATTATTAATAGCAATAATCACACCCGATTTTTGCATACCAACTATATGATGAACTGCGCCTGAAACACCAATAGCGATATAAACTTTAGGAGAAATTGTTTTGCCTGTTAAACCAACTTGCATTTTATAAGGCAAGAGATTGTTATCAACCATTTTTCTAGAAGTTGCCAACTCTGCATTGTATTTTTCAGCAAACGATTTTATTTTGTTTACACAATCTTTAGCGCCATATCCAAGCGAAACAACGATATCACTACCATCAGAAACTGTTCTTACAGTAGCAAGTGCTGGTTTTGTTTTGCTAATAATTTTAGCAACAATACTACCTGAAAGCGCAGGTCGATACATAATCATTTGTTCACCATCGGTTTCAAGTTTTGTACAGTCAGCACATAAACCTAAATCAAGCTTTGCAGCAACTTTTGCAGCAACTTCTTTTGATTTATCATCACTTGCAAACAATACTGCATTAAGATCATTGTTTTTTATAAAATCAACAATTTCATCTGCATCATTATTATTGATAGTAATATAAAAATCACTAATTGTTTTAGCATATTCAGATGGTTCGTTACCTACAATGCAAACTCCAGAAAGTTTATTTTCACAAGAAATATCAATTTGAGAAGCAACATCTATTTTAGAGGTTTCATTTATAATCTTATCAAGTTCTAACGGCGATATAAACTTACATTTTCTTTTTCCGGAATTATTCTCGAATGTTTTTAAAACTCTTGTTGGAGAGCCGTTTAAACCACATTTAGAAGCATCTGCGTTTAATTTATCAAAATCCCAAACTTCAACTTCACCTAATTTAGAAAAAATGCTAGGCAAGCGAAGAGAGTTAATTCTTTCAATAGTTAAAAGTGCAGGTAAAGGTTCGGTTTTTACGCCAAAGTTTCTAGTTGTACAAGTTATCTTTTCATCAATTTCATCAATACTCATAACATTTGAAATTAATGAAAAATCAGAATAAACCGAAAGCATAGGACCTGTTTGAGCAGTATCGCCAACCAAGGTTTGTCTTCCGCAAAAAATCAAATCAGGATTAATTTTATTTATTGCTAACGACAAAGTATATGCAGTTGCTAATGTATCTGCACCTGCAAATTTTTTATCAGATAAAACTATCGCCTTCGAAGCGCCAAGACGAGTTAATTCTAAAAAGAAGTCTTTATCTTTTTCAGGCGCCATGCTCAAAATGATAACTTCAGCATTATCAATTTTTAATGCTTCTTCATAAGCGCAAGCGTCGAAAGGATTGATTTCCCCATCTAGACCACGTCTGATACAAACAACAATTTTCATCATGATTACCTTTCTTGATATATTGGTGCTAAAGCGTCATGAATTTTTTTGTATGTTTTGAAGACATCATTATATTTTTTAGTGTTTTCTAAATTTGGAACAGTAACATCAGTCTCAACAACGCATTTTTCTACAGCATCTTTAGCATCTTTAAACACACCAATTGCAATACCTGCTAGCATAGCAGAGCCAAATGAAGAATCCGAGGTTTTAGTTGTTTTAAGCGTAATTCCCAATACATCAGAAATCATTTGACGCCATAATTTGCCTTTTGTTCCGCCACCAATAGCAGTAGCAACAGAATTGTATGGAATATTTAATGAATCAAGATAAGTTTTGCTGTCAAGCAGTGAATACGCAACACCTTCAAGTACAGCGCGAGTGAAATGCGCTTTAGTATGTGTAGAACGAATGCCTGTAAAACTACCACATAACATTGGATCTGCATACGGTGTTAATTCACCATTTAAATAAGGATGATAAATTAGACCTTCACAACCGATTTCTATTTCAGAAGCATCCTCGTCAAGTTTTTTATAATCACCGTCAAATGTATCTCTGTACCATCTGTAAGAAGCAGCGCAAGACTTAGTAGCGGTACCTGGATACCAAAGTCCATCTGCAACATGTGAATAATTAACAAGATGTCTGTCAGGATAAGGTTTATCTGTTATTACACAAATTCTACCTGCAGTTGCAAGTTTAACAGTAACATCACCTTTTTCAACTGCTCCTGAAGCGAAAACTTCCATAACAGTATCTGTTGTACCACAAATAACTGGTGTACCTTCAAACAAACCAGTGGATTTTGCAGCATTTTCTGTAACACTTCCTATAATATCAGTTGGTTTAACAATATCAGGTAAACAAGTCACATCAACACCACAAAGAGCGCATAATTCTTCGCTCCACTTTTGCTCTTCGCAATCAAAAAGCATACTACCTTGAGCTTCAATATTATCAGTACAGAACACATCAGTTAAATAATATCTAATATAGTCTTTTTCAAAGAAAATATGTTTTGTTTTTGAAAAAACTTCCGGTTCATTTTCTTTTAACCATAAAAGTTGTGGTAAAGTCCATATAGTGTCTGGTTTATGATAAGTTTTCTTGAAAATTTCATCGGCATAATTTTCAAAAAGAAAATCTGCTTGTTTTCTTGAACGAGTATCTGTCCAATGAACAGCATTTCTAAGTGGCTTGAAATTTTCATCACAAGCTAAATATGTATGTGTAGCAGAATCAAGAGCAATAGCAAGAATATCTTTGTTATTTATATTACTTTTCTCTAAAACAGCTTTAGAATTTTCGCAAAGAGCGTTAATCCAATCTTCAGCACTTTGTTCGCAAGCGCCGACTGTTGGATAATATGTTGGATATTCAACTGTATTTTCTGCAATAATTTTTCCTTCTATATCAATCAAAGTGGCTTTAGAAGCGCCACCACCAAAATCAATTCCAAGTAAATATTTCATAATATCTCCTAATAATTAATTTTAAAATTTTCACCATATATACCAGCAACCGCACCACGTTGTAATAAACTTTCGTTGTCAACATGTGAAAGTAACCATTTGTTCTTTCTAAAAAGAATTTTATTTTCATAATCTTTTTCAAGCGGTGTGTTTGTTCCCTTTGGAAGTGCTACGATACATCCAAAACCATCGCTACAAGTTTCGCAAGGACAAAAATGAAGTGAAGTTGCATAAACTTCTATAACAGTACCCTTTGGCACAAAAAACGCTTTGAAAAGCGAAGAATCAATTTCATTGTTTTTAACATCACTTAAATTACCTAGAATTAACACTAAATCTGTTATAGCAACGTTTAATTCACTTGATGTATGCCATTCTGTTGCATTTAAGAAGTTATTATGACCATAGCAATAACCAATTTGTGTTGGCATCTCGCCAAATATATTATCAGCAACATTTTTAGCAAAAGACAACTTTTCAAAATTTTCTTCGCTAGCAATATAACAAGAGCCATCAATGTTTAAGTCAAACTTTTCAGCCACTTTAATAATTTCACTAGAATCTATATCATCAACAACTCTACCAAAAACTGAAAACTCATCATCAAACACGGAATAAATATCAATCGATGGGTTTAAAGAACGTAATTTATTAATCATACAACTTTCCTTTTATAAAATTTCAAAAGAATGTGTGCAAATATATGAGCCATTCTTTTCAATTCTCATAATTCCTTCTTTTGTTTTAAAATCTTGATTTGTATTAACACTATCAGTAATACCACACCAAGGTTCAATACAAATATAATTTTCCTCTGGAATAGTCCATAAAAGCAAATAGTCAAAACCATCAAAATTTACTTTAACTGCCCTATTTCCATTTTTATTTTTTAAAATAACACTTCTTGCTTTTATATCTTTAAAAACAAGTGCATCAACACTAAAATAATCATATTTTAATGAGATTTTATCATCATTTTCGATGATAAGTTCCTTGTCATCTGATAAAACATTACCATTCAAAACACTAGTATATAGTGTTTCTTTTTCAGGTAAAACAATATCATATTCTTCAATGCCTTCAGGACAAAGATATCCTTCGTGAGCGCCAATAGAGAAATACATAGTTTTATCAGATAAATTATCAACTTTATAATCAATTTTAAGACCATTATCAGTTAAAGAATAAATTATTCTTAACTCATATTCAAAAGGATAAGCTTTTAAACTTTCATCATCAGATTTAAGCAAAAAAGTAACAGAATTATCCGTTTGAACATCTACTGAAAAGTCGCAAAAACGAGCATAACCGTGTTTTTGCAACTGATACTTTTCTCCATCAAGATAATAAGTATCATCTTTCAGTCCACTACAAATCGGAAAAAGAATTGGTGCCGAACCCCTCCAGGACTTTTCACTTCCAGGCCAAATGTATTCAACACCTTTATAAACAAAACTTTTAAGTTCTGCTCCAAGAGTTGCAAAAGATGCAGTAATATGCTCGTTTTTGATAGTAATCATTTTAATAACCTCAATTATTTATTTCTGTCTTCAATCCATTGATGTTCAGGATCATTACTTCTATTAAAGCCTTGGTAATCACCTGCCATAAGCCATAAGAAATAAGTTTGATAACCAGGAGTTGAAACGGTTGTGTGATAACCATATGGGAATTCAACCAACTCATCGTATTTAACTCTGTATGCTTCATCAATTTCTCCATCAGCAGTATACAAGCATTGAACAGCAAAGCCTTGTTTTGGATCAAAAAGAAAATAATAAATTTCTTCAGCGATACATTCAACAGGCATATTGTCTTCGTCATGTTTATGAGGTGGGAAACCTGCCCAGTTACCCTCGGTACAATAGCATTCGCCAATTGTAAGTATTTTTGCATTTGAATTGCCATCAACAAGGAAACTTGTTTCTCTTTGATATGGTTGTTCACCCAATACCTTTAATACAACATGATCTTCTCTTAATACCTGTGGTTGAGTTTTTTCGGCTACCGGAGTAGCACATACTGCGATTTTGATATGATCAAGTGCTTTGATAGTGAGATTTTGCTCTTTAGGCATATAAAAACACTCTGCTTTACGATTTTCAAAAACAGTGTTTCTATTACCAACATTTTCAAACTTATCATCATCAAACTCTACATCACAATGACCTTCAAGCATAATAAAAGCAGTTTCTTTATCTTCTGTGTAAAAATCTAAAGTTTGGTCTTTATCAAGTTCAATTATACCAAATTCCAATTTTTTTAATGAACACTCACCTATTTTAGAAATTGGAGTGTAACCATTTGCTTGTTTATATGATTTTTTAAAGTTCATAACCATACTCCTTCATATATTTTTTTACTGTTTCAAAATCGGGCGCACTTTCTCTTGCTCCTACGCCCATACATTTTATTCCAGATACTGCTGACGCAAAATGGCAACATTTTTCATAAGAATATCCTTTTACTACGCCTGCAGCAAAAGCTCCATGGAACACATCACCTGCACCATTAGAATCAACAACATCAGCTGGATAAATAGGATAAGATATCAAATCCTTGCCATTATAAAGAATTCCGCCTTCTTTTCCTTTTGTTATAACAACAACTTCTGGAGAATAAAGTTCGAAAAGTTTTTTTGCAGCATCTTCTGCTGTTTCACAACCAGTATGAGCTATAGAAAATTCATAAGAAGGAATAAGAATGTCGGTTAATCTTAGAAGTTTTTCTACGCCATCATACAAGCCACCAGCATCATAAAGAACTTTTGTGTTATTATCATTAGCAATTTTTGCGGCTTCAACGGCAGCAGAAAGTTCGTTTCCATCAACCATAAGTAATTCAGCGTTTTTAATAGCATCTATTTGATTATCATTTAAAGTTAATTCTGGTAAATTTCCTTTATCAAAAACACAAGTTCTAGTTCCTTTTTCCTCATTTAACCACACTACAGAAGTGAAAGATTGAAAACCAGGAATAACCTCAACATTTTCTGTGTCAACACCGTATTTTTTAAAATCTTCGATCAAAAATTTACCACCATTGTCATCAGAAAGAACACCGATATACGCAGCGTTTTCACCTAGCTTAGAAACGGCAACAAGCCCTGTACCAACAGGGCCGCCACCAGCATTTTTAGTATTGTTCGCACGTAATTTTGTGTCTTCTTCAGGAAAGCGAGGCAAAGTAATAAGTGTATCCATTACACAAGCCCCTATGCCAACAATTTTTTTCATAGTTTACGCCTTTCCATCTGCACCAACAAGTTTAATTCTTGTTATACAAAAATCTTTTACTGCATTAATTGGTTTTTTCATAAAATTATCAATTGCAATTGGTCTGTCTTCTTTTTGAAGTTCTTCTAAACAACTATCAAGAAAAGCGTAACAAATATCAGTTGCAAAATTCATTTTACGAATACCAGCTTTAACAGCTTTTTTTATTTCTTCATCAGGAACACCTGAACCACCATGTAAAACTAAAGCTGTTTTATTAGTTGCTTTTCTAATAGCTTTAATTCTATCAATATCAAGCTTTGGTGGCTTAGAATATCTTCCATGAGCAGTACCAACAGCAACTGCAAGACATGAAACACCTGTTTCTTCAACGAATCTTTTTGCATCTTCAGGAGTTGTAAACTCATCCATTTCATCATCGTTAGTTGTACCAACATGACCGAGTTCACCCTCCACTTGGACATCTACAAAATTGCAAGTGTCAACAACTCTTTTTGTAAGAGCAATGTTTTCTTCAAAAGGTAATGTTGATCCGTCAAGCATAATGCCTGTAGCTCCATATCTTAACGAACGAGTAGTTTCGAGTTCAGAAGGGCCATGGTCAAGATGAAAACAAACTGGAACAGATGCTTTTTTAGCTGCAGCAATGATTGACGGAGAAAGAAAATAACCTGTATCTTCTTTCATAAGTCTTGGGTAAACTTGCATAATAATTGGCGCTTTCATTTCTTCAGCAGCCGCAAGAACACCCATAACACTTTCCATATTGTAAACATTAAAAGCAGGAATACAAAACTTGCCTTTTTCAGCTAAATTCAATACATATTGTAAATTAACTAACATAAATTACTCACCTAAAATCAAATCTTCGATTGAAAGAATCTCAAAATCTTCAGCAACATCTTTTAATGAAGCATATTCAGAAACGCTAGCAGTTACCATTGTTTTAGCGCCTACGCTTGTAGCATTGAAAATTCTTCTTTTTGCAACCATTTTAACAATATCAGGAATATATTGAGCCATTAATAAATTACCAGCCCAAACTGTATATTTTCTGTTAAGAAGCATTTCATCAAGTTTTGCACAAGCAGAAACAATTGCTCTTGCTTCTTCTGTTTCTTCTAAATCACGAGATAATTGATAAGGATCGTGGAACACAACTGGTTTTCCGCTATTTTCAACTTTTAATTTACCTTCTTTTATTAACTCAGCAACAAAAGATGTAAATGTAACAATGTTTGTTGAAGCTTCAACACCGTATTCTTTTGCAGTTTGTTTTAATGCTTTAGCATCAGCAGGGTCATAAACAACAACTGTTTTAAAATCAGCAAATGATTTCATTGCTTTTTCCATTTGCGCTTTAGTTTCATTAGCAGCACCAATAAGGAAATCGAGTTGAGCGCCTGAAGCTTCTTCATCAGCTAAAACAGTAAATTCAACACCTGCTTTATCTAAAACTTCAATTGCTTTAGCTGCTTGAGTACAAAGCATAAATTTAGCATCAACACCAAGATAAAGCAAAGTATCTTTTTTATCTGCGTGAGCAGCAATTTTATCATTCAAACAATCACAATATGAAGTTTTACCATAAGCATTACCAGTTTTCATGCAGTTTTCAACTAAAGTCATAATATAATCAGGAAGTTTATTTTCCATAGCAGCATGAAGTCTTGTTTCTTTTGTAAACATTACAGGATCCCAACCTGTAACACAGTCAGTCATACAACCGCCACAAGTACAACATTCATAAATGTTATCCATAATTTCAGATAAATCAATAGCTTCTCTGTTAACAAGAGAAATACCAAGAGCTCTTGCTCTAGCAGTATTTCTTTCTTGACCTGTAGCATTACCTATAGGACAAACGTGGTGACACATCCAACAGAAACGACAAGAATCAACATGTTGTTTTGCTTTTTCTGACATATTCATAACTAAATTACCTCCTATTTATATTAAAGACCAAGTTTAAACGGATTCATAATACCGTTAGGGTCAAGTTGTTTTTTAAGTCCTTCAAATTCTTGCATTGCAGGACCATATTGTTCTTTCATAAGACGGCCAAGTTTCATACCAACGCCATGGTGATCGTTTACAACACCACCGTGTTTAAGAGCAGCTCTAACTCCACATGTCCAAACAGCTTGG
>JAZRPX010000267.1:0-7242 GCA_045649445.1 Acutalibacteraceae bacterium
CTTGCCAATCAAGACAGACAACCAAGCAAGAGTTTTTGTAAATATTGAGCCAAATGAAAATCTTGAAATTTTCACAACAAAAGAAAAATGTCCTGGTGTTCCTTCATTTTTTGGTAGCCCATGGGCTGCAAAAAAGGAAATTTCAGATTATATTGTTTTCAAAGGTGTTGAAGAAAACGCTGATACTTATTCTGCAAATACAATTAAAAATGGTTATTCAAGACCATATATAAGCGCTAACTGTTGGGTATCAAAAGGCACAGAAAATGAATGGTTAGAAATTGAATTCCCTACCCCTACCGATATTAAAAATATTCAAATTTATTTTGATGCGCAGTTTGAAACAGACCATTTTGATAACAAAATCAAACAATTAGTAACTGATTATAAGTTAACTGTTTTCGGCGAAACAACAAACGAGATTGTTGTAACCGATAACTATATGGCAAGAAATTCATTCGATACTAATATTAAAGCTGTTACAAAATTGAGATTTGATTTTATCAAAAACAACGGCGCTAAAAACTTTAGCGTTTTCACAGTTAAAGCATTTTAAACTTTATTAAAAAAATTGAGACATTTTCAAACTAAAAACAGTTGTATATAATAGAAAGGCAAAAACAAATGCTTTTTACATATACAACTGTTTTGTTTTTCGCAGTAATAAAAAATATTATATAAAGCCAATTGTTAAAATTAAAAAGTTCACAATTAAATCCGCTAAAAATTCTGTGGCTAAAAAATATGCCAAAAAGAACAAACTAAAATTTATTGAAATTTAAAAGTAATAATGTTATAATTATTACAGAAAAGCAAAAAGGAGTGACGTTTAATGAAAAAAGGTTTAAGTGTTATTTTAAGTTTAGTTTTAATCATTACCTGCCTGCCGTTTTCTGTATCTGCTAGGTCTAAAAGATATGATTGTGGCGACTATTCATACACATTAAAAAACGGCAAAGCCACCCTTAGAAGATACGAAGGCAAAGGCGAAAAAATATTTAAGATTCCTTCTCAGTTGGATGGTTACCCTGTTGTAAAAATCGGCGTATGTGCATTTGAAGGCATTGATTTTGAAACTGTAATAATTCCTGAAGGCGTAACCACAATAGATGCCGCATTTTACTGGTGTGAAGCATTAAAAACTGTTAAAATTCCAAAAACTGTAACAAAAATCGCTTCTAGATTTTCACAAGAATGCCATAACGTAGCCAACATTGAAGTTGATAAAGACAACGCTTATTATTGTGATGTTGATGGTGTTTTGTTTAACAAAGATAAAACAAAACTTATTGAATATCCTCCAAAGAAAAAAGATAAATCTTATAACATTCCTAATGGTACTAAAAGCATTTGTCTTCATGCATTCGAAAATAGCACTTCTTTAGAAAATGTAACAATCCCAGATAGTGTTAAAACTATTGGTAAACATGCATTTTGGAATAGTTCAATAAAAAGCATTAAAATGTCTAAAAACATAACAAGAATTGGCACATATGCTTTTAGCGGTACTAAATATTGGAAGAACCTTGATAACTGGAAAAATCACGGTTTGTATATTGATAACTATTTAGTTGGAATTATAACCGGAGGTGTTGATTTATCTCTTTGGGGCAAGCGACCAGATGATTACACAATTACTCCTGGCACAAAGTTAATTGCAGATAGCGTTTTTACCCCTTATGATAACCTTGAAAAAGTTACCATTCCAGAAAGCGTTAAATACATAGGCAAAAACGCATTTAGGTATTGCGAGAATTTAACTGAATTTAACGTTGATAGTAACAATAAATATTATTGCGATATTGATGGCGTTTTATTTAATAAAAAGAAAACAAGACTTATTCGTTTTCCAGCGTGCAAAAATACAGCTAATTATGAAATTCCAAAGAGCGTTAAAGATATAGACAAAAACGCGTTTTATTTTTCACAATATTTAAAATCAGTTACAATTCCTGATTCTGTTACTGTTTTAAAACAAAAAACATTTTATGTTTGCAGAAAGCTAAAAAGCATTAAGCTTTCTAAAAATTTAACTAAAATCGGCAAAGAAGCTTTTCAATATTGCAACTCGTTAAAAAGCATTAAAATTCCAAATAGTGTAACTGAAATTGGTAAGAATGCATTTGACTATTGCAACAAATTAAAAAGCGTAAAATTATCGAAAAATCTTAAAAAAATCGGCGAAAGAGCTTTTATTGATTGCAAGTCATTAACAAGCATTAAAATCCCAAACAGCGTAACAGAAATCGGCTCAGCTGCATTTTCTGGTTGTAAATCTTTAAAAACTTTAAAGATTTCAAAAAACATTGCTAAAATCAGCGCCTCAGCTTTTGCTTCTTGCAAAACTTTAGAAAGTGTTACAATTCCAAAAGGCGTAAAAATTATTGATAAAAATGCTTTTGTTTATTGTAAAGCTATAAAAAAAGTTCAATTGCCAAATACATTAACTGAAATTGGAGATAGAGCTTTTAATACCTGTACATCTTTAAAGAGCATTAAAATTCCAAAAAACGTAACCAAAATTGGTGAATACGCTTTAGGTTATTGTAAAATCAGATATGATAAATATACTACAATTGAAAACTTTAAAATCAACGGCGAAGCAAATTCTACAGCTCAAACTTACGCAAAAGAAAATGGTTTTAAATTTTCTTTAATATAATTTATCCCCTCTAAAACAAAAAAGACATCGGTTAAAACCGATGTCTTTTTGATTTTTATTTGTTAAATAACGCTGAAAAGTAATTCATCATAAGTTGGGATTGGCCAGAAATCTTTATCAACCAAGGTTTCAAGCTCATCAACAACTGCTCGAAGTTCATTCATAGCGCTTACAAGTGTGTTCTTATAAAACTCACCTTTTTGTTTTGGTGTCATCTCACGCTTTGATTCAACAACAACCTTCTCAAGATTTGAAAGTTTTACAGACATTTCATCTGCAAGGTAAGAGATTTTATTTAACAAATCAAGTTCAAGTTTTCCTCCAACTTTGATTGATTTTTTAGTTGCAACTAAATCTGCTAAAACATTTTCATAAGCAATAACCGAACCAATAATCTGCTTTTTAACCATATCAATCATAGTTAATGCTTCAATATCGATGGTTGTGCAATAGTTTTTAAGATAAACATCATATCTTGCTTCAAGTTCAGATTTTGTATAAACATTGAATCTTTCAAAAAGACGAATGTTTTTATCATCAAGCAATCGCTCAAGCGCATCAGGAGTTGTTTTAAGATTAGAAAGACCTCTTCTTTCTGCCTCTTCTTCCCACTCTTTTGAATAGCCATCGCCACCGAAGATAATTCTCTTATGGTCAAGGATATTCTGTTTTGCTATCATCATAACATCTTCATAAAGATTTTTTGAATCTTTTAAAATCTCATAAAAATCTGCTAATGAATCAGCAACCATTGTATTAATAACAGTGTTAGCATCGGCAATTGATGAAGATGAACCCAAACTTCTAAATTCAAACTTATTACCTGTAAACGCAAACGGAGATGTTCTGTTTCTATCTGATAAATCCTTTTTGAATTTTGGAATAAGACTAACGCCCAAATCCATTTCTGGCTTTTTATGATGCTGCGCCGCCTTGTTTTGCTCAATTGCATCAAGAATTTGTTGCAAATCATCGCCTAAATACATTGAAATAATTGCAGGAGGCGCTTCATTGCCACCCAAACGATGATCATTTGCAGCAGAAGCAATAGAAATTCGTAGCAAATCTTGATACTTATCAACCGAGCGAATAACAGCTGCCAAGAAAAGCATAAATTGCATATTTTCTTCTGGAGATTTGCCTGGAGATAACAAATTTTCACCATCATCAGTTGAAATAGACCAGTTGTTATGCTTACCACTACCATTTACCCCTGCAAATGGTTTTTCATGCAACAAACAAACAAGATTATGCTTTTGAGCAACCTTTTTCATAACTTCCATTGCAAGTTGGTTATGGTCACAAGCAATATTTGTTGTTGTATAAACAGGCGCCATTTCATACTGTGCCGGAGCCGCCTCGTTATGCTTTGTTTTTGAGTTTATTCCCAATTTCCAAAGTTCTTCATCAAGGTCTGCCATATAAGCTAAAATTCTTGGTTTTAACTGACCAAAATACTGGTCATCAAGTTCTTGACCTTTTGGTGGACGAGCACCAAAAAGTGTTCTACCTGTGCAGATTAAATCAGGGCGTTTAAGATAAACATTTTTATCAACGAGGAAATATTCTTGTTCAGGGCCAACCGTTGTGAAGGTTGATTTTGCTGTTGTATTACCCAAAAGCTTAATTATCTTTAACGCTTCATTATTAACGGCTTCCATAGAGCGCAAAAGTGGAGTTTTTTTATCAAGCGCCTCGCCTGTATAAGAACAAAACGCTGTTGGAATATATAACGAACCCTCTTTTACAAAAGCGTAAGAAGAAGGGTCCCAAGCGGTATAACCACGCGCTTCAAAGGTTGCTCTAATACCGCCGTTTGGAAAACTAGATGCATCAGATTCACCTTTAATAAGCTCTTTACCCGAAAATTCCATTATAACATTGCCCTTACCGTCAGGCAAAATAAAACTATCGTGTTTTTCAGCAGTTGTACCTGTCATAGGTTGGAACCAATGAGTATAATGCGTTGCGCCAAGCTCAATTGCCCAATCTTTCATAGCGCTTGCAACTACATTAGCCACCTCACGAGTAAGCGGTACACCTTCATCAATAGTTTTTCTAACCACATTATAAATATCTTCAGGTAGGCGTTCTTGCATTGTTTTATCATTAAACACCATTGACCCGAAAATTTCCGGAACATTCTTCATAAAAAAGCCCCCGTAAAATAAAAATCTCATTTAATAAAATATATGCAAAAATTATAACACTCTTTACTCTATCAGTCAAGATTCTTATATATAAAAAAATCACGCTAAAACATCGCATTTTTTGTTGAAAGATGCTTAAAAAGGAGTTCCTTTTTAGGAACTCCTTTTTTATTTAGCCCATTCAGGCAAATCTTCAAATTTAACTGTTTTGTTTTTATAAGGCATTGTAATACAACAAGAATATAGCATTGGGTGTTTTTCGGTGTCTTTAGCACCATACTTTTTGTCACCAACAAGCGCAAACTTTCTTGAAGCAAACTGAACTCGTATTTGATGCGTTCTGCCGGTATATAGGCGTACGCGAACTATTGATGTATCATCAGTTTCATCATAAGATAGACGCTTATATTCTAACTTTGCATACTTTACGCCTTTTCGCTCACGCTTTACAACGAAAACCTTATTTTTTCTTGAATCTTTAAATAAAAAATCTTCAAAAGTTTCAGATTCAGATGGATTCCCATGAACTTTTGCAACATATTCTTTAACCATTTCGCCGTTTTGAATAATGCGTGAAAGTTCGGCGGCAGTTTGCTTATTTCTTGCAAAAACCATTACCCCACCTACTGCTTTATCAAGTCGATGAAGCACAAAAAACTCACCATTCAAAGTTTCTTTTAACAATTCAACCATTTGGTGTTCACTATCAACACCAATCGGCTTTACACAAACAACGATATTTTCATCATTAAAAATAATTTTCATTTCACACCTACAAATAAAGGGATGCAATTAGCATCCCTTTTAAATTTGTTACATTTCAACAACAATTTCGTGAGTTTTGCCATCACCAAAGAGTTCAACTTCATTTCCCTCTACTTCATTGCCATCAACCACTAATTTTTTAACACCTGTTTGATTGCCATTTGGATTTTTAATAGTAATGTTATATGTATCGCCTCTGAATGCACGAGTCATAGTAACATTATCCCAAGAGCTAGGCACACAAGGGTTAATTACAAAACTATTGTAAGAAGGATGGAAGCCAAGAATATACTGAACAATTGCTCTAAACATCCAACCTGCAGTACCTGTTACCCAAGCGAAAAGTGTTTCACCTTTTCTTGGATTATCAGGACCAAAATACATATTAGTAACAACATATGGCTCACAACCAGATTCATCAGATGGATTTGATTTAGCATCAGGTAAAATCTTTGAAATTGTTTCATAAGCTTTATCGCCACGGCCGAGCAATGTATCAGCAACAACCTTAAATGTACCACCGTGACAATAAGGCGTACCGTTTTCCCAAATACCAGGAATAAAGCTTGTTAATCTACCAATTTTATTATTAAATTTTGTATATGTTGGGTAAAGTGTTAATGGACCATAATCTGAATCAAGATATTTATCAACTGCATTTATACATTGCATTTTTCTTTCATCATCACAAACATTTGAAAGAATAGCCCAAGTTTGAGAATTAAGATAAATCATACCTTCTTTTTCAGTATGGCTACCTACTTTTTCATCATAGTCATTAATAGCGGCTAAATACCATTCGCCATCCCAACCTTTATCGTTGATTGCTTTTTTGAGATTTTCAGCAAGTTCAATCATCTCGTTATAAACTTCTTCATCTTCCATTATATCACGAGCAATTTCTGCCATATTATGAAGAGCATAATGAGCCGCAATAGAAGTCCAAACAGACTCACCCTCGCCTTTTAAACCTGTCATATTCAAAGAGTCATTCCAGTCACCATGGCGCGATTTAACAAGACCGTCTTTACCAAGGTCAGTTGCAACAAAACGAGCCGCAGTTAACATATGCTCCCAAACTGTATCTTCTTTAACAGGAAGACCATCTGCATCTAAATATTTAACTCTTTCTTTTAAGAAACCAAAATCACCAGTTTCTTTAATATAAGCGTTAATTGTTGGCGCTACCCATGTAGGACCATCAGAGTAAATATGATGGTCAAGTGGCAACCAACCACGAGGGCATTTACCTGATTGATACATATATGTAAGAGTTTCAACGATTTTTTCTTTAGATAAATCTTTGTTAAACGCTGCAACTGCCCAAGCATCTTGCAATTGGTCACGGAATCCCTTACCGGTATCTCTACCTACTTCAGCGCAAAGAGCAACTTGATGTTTAAGCCAGTAGTTAGCAAAATTATTGATTTTCTCATCAGGTGTGTTTACAAAAATGCCTTCTGAAAGCGATTTTTTGCTACTTACCATAGCGTTCCAATCGTTTTCGATTTTATCAGCGGCAAAAAGTTTTT
Source organism: Acutalibacteraceae bacterium (assembly GCA_045649445.1). Classification (GTDB taxonomy): domain Bacteria; phylum Bacillota; class Clostridia; order Oscillospirales; family Acutalibacteraceae; genus RUG11462. The sequence goes on from JAZRPX010000267.1 coordinate 7,110, forward strand.
TAGAAAGCGCTTTAGCAGTTTCCATACTATCAACACAACCGATAAGCACATTGAATGAAACAGATTCGCCTGATTTTAACACAAAATCGTGTTCCAATGCGCCAACCATCTGCTCGCAAGCAGCAAGAGAGTT
>JAZRPX010000268.1:0-5390 GCA_045649445.1 Acutalibacteraceae bacterium
GCGATAAGGCCCCCTTGTGTAAAGGGGGCTGGATTTTTGCGAAGCAAAAAGACTGGGGGATTGTTTGTGAATTTAAATTTATATTAGTTGTATTAGTTCACAATCCCTCCGTCAAAAATCAAAGATTTTCGCCACCTCCCTAAACACTACGGGAGGCATTAGTGCTAGTTTAAGCAGTTGAATCAACCCATTTATGGGTAGCAAGTAATAAATGCATGGCTTTTCCCAAAAATGAAAAACCACCCGCTATGCGGGTGGATATTTATTATATCTTTTCAATTTTCGCAAAGTTTGCCATAACTTTTTTTGTGCCAACTGCATCAAAAGAAATTTCAAGCATTGTATCATTGCCCATCGGCGTTGCTTTAACAATCATACCACTGCCGAAAACCTTATGGCTAACTCTATCACCAACTGCAAAATTAGATTTTGGTTTTGGCTTTGTATAAGAACTATTGCCAAACGCATTAGATTTTGCGCTACTACCAAAGCTTGTTCTGCCAAACGGCTTATCATTTGATGAAAACGCGCTTTGCGATGGCTTAAACGAAGCAGACGAAATAAACGGATTTTGTTCGCTTTCAAATTTAACGCAAGAGCTATCAATTTCATTAACAAATCTTGAAACATTGTTAGCAGAAATGTTGCCAAACAACATTCTTCTTCTAGCGTTTGTTATAAATAACTTTTGCTTTGCTCTTGTAATGCCAACGTACGCTAGACGTCTTTCTTCTTCTATCTCTTCAGGCGGAGCAAACATAACGCGAGTTCCAGGGAAAATGCCCTCTTCCATTCCAACAAGGAAAACAACAGGAAACTCAAGGCCTTTTGCCGAATGAAGCGTCATAAGAGAAACCTTATCTTGTGTTTCATCAAGATTATCAATATCTGTTATAAGCGCAACCTCTTGCAAATATTCATTAAGCGATGGGTTTTCAACCTCTTGCTCATAATGCGCTATTGCAGTTGCAAGTTCGTTTACGTTTTCAATTCTATCTTGCTCTTGTGGCCCTTGCGCTTTTAATGCGGCAAGATAACCAGAAACCTCTAAAACCTCTGCTAAAATTTCAGATGGCGATGTTTTATCTGCCTTGTTAATAATCGGCTCTAATTTTTCACAAAATTCTTTTAACTTTTCGCTTGAACGAGAAAGTTTTTCATAATTCTTTGCGTTTTTAAACACTTCATAAAGCGAAAGCCCATTTATTTCAGCAATTTCTTGCGCATTATTAACGGTTGTATCGCCAATACCTCTTTTTGGCTCATTTATAATTCGTTTTAATCTCAAATCATCACTTGGATTTGCAACAAATTGCAAATATGATAACACATCTTTAATTTCTTTTCTATCATAGAATTTTAAGCCGCCATAAACAACATAAGCAATACCTGAACGAGAAAAAACATTTTCTATTGTGCTTGATTGCGCGTTCATTCTATAAAGAATTGCATGGTCAGAAAACTTCATTCCATCGCTAACATTTTGCAAAATAGTTTCTGCAATAAATTTTGCTTCATCGTTTTCAGAATTAGATGTATGCGCGATGATTTTCTCACCATCGCCTTTTTCAGACCACAAATTTTTGCCTTTTCTGCCTTTGTTATTAACAATAACCGAATTTGCAGCGTTTAAAATATTATTTGTTGAACGATAATTTTGCTCAAGACGAATGGTTTTAGCACCTTTATACCCATCTTCAAAACTCAAAATGTTTTCAATTGTTGCGCCGCGGAATTTATAAATAGATTGGTCATCATCACCAACAACGCAAATATTTTGATATCTATCAGATAAAAGCTTAACTAATTTATATTGCGCGTGGTTTGTATCTTGATACTCATCAACAACAATATATTTAAAACGCTCTTGATATTTCTCTAGCACATCAGGATTTTCTACAAAAAGCTTAACTGTATTAGCAATCATATCATCAAAATCCATTGCATCATTCTGCTGCAAGGTTTTTTGATAAAGAGCATAAACTTCAGCAATCTGCTTTTGTCTAAAATCATAGCCGACTGTTTCTTTATATTCTTCAGGTGAAATAAGCGAATCTTTTGCCTTGCTTATTTCATTTTTAATAATTTTATGTGACAAAATTTTATCATCAATATTAAGACGCTTTTGACAATCTTTTATAACTCTTACAGTATCGTTTGTATCATAAATTGTATAGTTAGATGTGTAACCTAAACGCTCACCATCAACACGCAAAATCTTACCACAAATAGAGTGAAATGTACCTGCGTTTATTTGGTCGCCACCGTTTGTGATTTTAGCTTGAAGACGTTCTTTTAACTCGTTTGCTGCCTTGTTTGTAAATGTAATCGCAAGAATATTCCAAGGGTTTGGCGCGCCGATTCTAATCGCGGGAATTTCAGGCGCACGAGTAGTTTTGTCATCTATAAAATCACAAATTTCTGCAATATCGGTTTCATCTAAATATGGCTCAAAATCCTTTAAATAAGCATTGCCATATTTAATAAGATACGCAATTCTATTTACAAGCACAGTTGTTTTTCCACTTCCTGCGCCCGCAAGCACTAAAAGCGGACCGTTTACATTAACAACGGCCTCAAACTGCATATCATTCATTCTTTCAAATTCTTTTCTGATTAAATCATTTTTAAGTTTTATTAAATCCAAAATTTTTCTGCCCTTTTATATAAATTTGTTTGTTTCAAGCCAGTTTTTGCAAAGCCCTACCCATTGATGAACATTTGGAAGGTCTTTTGCATCTCCTAAACCATGCCAACCTTTTGTGAAAATGTGAAGCTCTATATCTGCCCCTTGCTCTTTACAAGCACTAGCAAGAGTTAAAACATTTCTAACATCTACTGCTTGGTCTTCTAAAGTATGCCAAACAAAAAGCGGAGGCATATCTTTATGAACTTGTTTTTGAATTGAATATTTTTCTCTGATTTCATCGTTAAATCCACTAAAATTGTTGCTTGTATCCCCATGTGTAAACTCTGTTAAAGATACAACTGGATAACAAAGAATACCACCATCAGGACGAGCCGACATTTTATCAATTTCATCACCAATTGGCTCAACTGTTTCAAAATGGCAACAAGATGAAAGCGCTAAATGGCCACCTGCAGAAGAACCTGCAACAAGCACTTTGTTTGGATTTATACCGAATTTTTTAGCATTAAAACGAACAAATTTAATTGCGCGTTGAATATCAAGCATTTGGCAAGGATATGAATAAGGATGACATCTGTAAGTTAAAACAAAAACAGAAAGCCCCATATTATTAAAAAGTTCAACATATCTCTCGTGTTCTGCAAGACCCCAATAAGCGCCACCAGGACAAGTTATAATACAAGGATTGTTTTCGCCAGGAAGCAAAAATTCTTCTATCATTGGATATTGGTTATTATCTTCCTTTAAATAAGGAACTGTTTCGTAAATATTCATTAAAATACCCCTTTACATTTTTTTAAAATTAGGTTAATATAGATTATACACTATATTTTAATTTTAGTAAATATAAAACTAAAAAAAAGAGGTGCTTTTTTTTATGAAAAAATATGCTATTCAACTTTATTCGGTTAGAAATGCTTTAGAAGAAGATTTTGAAGGAACTTTAAAACGATTGGCCGAGATGGGTTATGATGGCGTTGAGTTTTGTGGTAACTACGGCGGATATGACGGAAAAGAATTAGCAGATTTTTTGAATCATATTGGGCTTGATGCTGTTTCTGCGCATCTTGATTATGAGCATTTTTTAGATAATCTTGATTATCATTTAGATATTTTAAGCCAAACTGGTTGTGACCTTGTTGTTTGCCCTTGGATTAATGTAAAAACTAAAGAAGAAGAGCAAATTGCAGCTGAAAATCTTTTGAAAATATCTGAAAATTGTTTGATGAAAGGTTTTCAATTTGCTTATCATAATCACGCTTGGGAACTTGAAAAAAACGGTGAAAATGATTGCATTTTAGATAAATTTATGGAAATTGGCGACCCATTGCTTTTATCAGAGCTTGATATTGGCTGGGTAGGCGCTATTGGCGAAAACCCAGAAGATTATATCAGAAAATACGCAGGCAAGGTTGTTGCTTTGCACTTGCGACAAATTGAAAATGTAGACGGTAAAAAAGTTGATGTTTTATTTGATAAAGGCCCTGTTGATTTAAAATCAGTTATTAAAACAGGTGATAAAATGGGTGTTTCTCATTACATTGTTGAACACAATACAAGCGCAGAAGATGAAATGAAAGATGCCGAAATTATTATAAATCAATTAAAAGCATTAAAACTATAAAAAAGGCGACCGAAAGGTCGCTTTTTTGTTTTATTAAAAGCCCTTTTATCAACTAAAAACACTTGAATTTTATGCAAAAATAAGTTATAATATAATGTAATTTATTATGGGTAGGTGTTTGTTTTTTGACAGAGGCATATTTTGATAATTCTGCAACAACTTTTCTTTGCAAAGAAGCAAAAGATGCGATACTTTCGGCTTGTGAAATCGGCGGAAATCCTTCATCATTACACAGTCTTGGAACTATTGCTAGTGAAATGATAAATTCTGCCCGTGAAACAATTGCAAAATCTATCGGCGCTGACAAAAATGAGATTTATTTCACATCAGGTGGTACTGAATCAAATAATATGGCTATAGTTGGCACGGCAAAAGCGTTGCACCGAAGAGGCAAAAAAATCGTTACAACTGCTTTTGAACATTCAAGCGTTTTGGCTACTATGAAACAACTTGAATTGCAAGGTTTTTCAGTTATTTATCTTTCACCTGATGAAAGTGGCTCTGTGCCGATTCGCGCTTTTTTAGATGCAATTGATGAAAACACTATTTTGGTTAGTTGTATGTCGGTTAACAATGAAACGGGTGCTCATTTACCGATTGAAAAAATAAAAAAAGCAATTAAAACCAAAAATAGTCCTGCTTATTTTCATTGCGATTTAACACAAAGTTTTCTAAAATACCCTGTTAATTTAAGAACAATTGATGCCGATTTAATTAGTTTTTCAGCGCATAAAATTCATGGGCCAAAGGGTGTTGGCGCGCTTTATATTAAAAAAGGCGTTAGAATATTGCCTAGAACTTTTGGTGGAGAGCAAGAAAACGCGCTTCGCCCAGGAACCGAACCAACTATTTTAATAAATGGGTTTGGCGCAGCAGTTGAAAGTTTTGGCAACGCTACTGAAAATGCTAAAAAAGTTAACGAAATTAAAAACTATATTATTGAAAAACTCGAAGGGTTTGACGATATAAAAATAAACTCGCCAAAAAATTCAAGTGATTATATTTTAAGTTTATCAGTGATTGGAATTAGAAGTGAAACAATGCTTCATTTTCTTGAAGAAAAAGATGTGTTTGTATCAAGTGGTTCTGCTTGTGCAAAGGGCAAACCTTCACATG
>JAZRPX010000269.1:0-4930 GCA_045649445.1 Acutalibacteraceae bacterium
GTGTATATAAGTTAGTGTAAAAATAAAAAAGGTCGCCTTTGGCGACCTTTTTAATCTATAAAATATTTTTTAAAAAACGGAATTTTGTTTATTGCAAAATAAAGAGGAATTCCAAGAGCTATTACTGAAACTAATTCACCAACACCCACTGATATAAACGACCACCAAAAAGACGGGAAAACGTCTGGCAAAATCAATTTTAATTCAAAGCCGATTATAACTGCGTTGCAAACTATTGGCGGCAAAAATGAAAGAAACGGAAAACCTTTGATTTTAACATTTCTTAAAGCCCAAGAAAGAACCGCCGCAAGCAAAGTTGCAAACGAACCGAAAACCACGTCAATAAGGCCTAATTGCGAAAACGCCATACCGATTAGGTTTGACAAAAAGCAACCAACGAATAGCCCAGGCACTGCGCAAAATGAAAACACAGGCAGAATTGTTAACGCTTCTGAAATACGAAATTCAAAACCTAAATTTCCAAACGAAATTGCTCCAAGGCAAAGGGTTAAAACGGTGTAAATCCCTGCGATTAACGCGCTTTTAACTAAAAAATTTATTCTGTTTTTTTGCATAATAATAGCACTCCTTGTTTTTATTTAAGTCAGGGTTTCTGCGACTGACTTTTATTAAATTAGAACTCACTGTCATCCTGAGCGAAGCAACGCAGAGTCGAAGGATCTTTTTCCAACCCCTCCACCACCTATGGTGGTCCCCCTCCCCTTAACAAGGGAGGCATAAAAGGAAAGGATTAAAACAGTAAGTGTTTATTCTTCTGTTTCTTCTATTTCAGGTAGTTTTTCTGCTTTAACTTCTTCAATTCTTCTTTCAGAAATTTTTGTAGCAGTAAAACGATAACCTTTTGCTTCGATGCTTGGAGTTTCATCCTCTTTAGGAATAAAGCCAAGCGAGAAAAGCATAAATCCACCTAAAGTATCATAATCGCCTTCAGGCAAAGTGATATCTAAAAGGTCTTCAACCTCTTCAATATCACAACCTGCATCAATCATAAAGGTTGTTTCATTAACCTGTGCGATTTCTTCCTCTTCATCATCATATTCATCTTGAATATTGCCGAAAATTTCTTCAATCAAGTCTTCAAGAGTGATAATTCCGGCTGTTCCACCGTATTCATCAATAACAATCGCCATTTGAATGCGTTTTTCAGTAAACTCTTCAAAAAGTTCAGAGCAACGTTTTGTTCTAGGAATATGATATGCCTCACGCATAATTGAACGAAGTGAAACACGTTCAGGCAATTTTTTGCCAACGTATTTAAGCAAATCTTTAACATAAATAATGCCGACAATATTATCAAGGTCTTCTTCAAAAACAGGAATTCGAGAAAAGCCCTCGTCAATAGCAATTTTCAAAACATCATCTAACTTATCGCTAATTTCAACAGCAACGATGTCAGTTCTGTGGTTCATAACCTCGCTAACAGCGGTATCATCAAATTCAAAAATGTTGTTAATAAGTTCTTTTTGCCCTTCTTCTAAAACGCCGGATTCTTCGGCATCATCAACAAGTTGCAAAATATTTTCTTCAGTAACCTCTTCGTCAAAATCAGGGTTTGTTCCAAACATAGCCGAAACTTTTTGCCAGAAAAACTCTAAAACAACAAAGAAAGGTTTGATAATTACAATGCAGAAAACTGCAAAAGGCAAAAGGGCTTTTGCCGCATTATCAGGATTTTTAAGCGCCATAATTTTTGCAATAACTTCGCCGATGATAAACAAAACAAGCCCTGCAAGGCAAACTATCAAAAATCCACCTAAAAGATTAAGCAAAACAATTTGCAAAAAACTGTTTGCGTTAAAAAGAGAGCAAAGCCAAACGCGAAAATCTGTTGAAAAACTCAAAACTGCAAACCCAGATAAACATAAAGCAAAAAATGTTTTAATAGAGTTCAAACGGTCTTGTTCAAAGTTTTCATTTTGAATAAATTTTAAAATCTTTTTAGCGTAAGTTTTGCCTTCTTCTGCTTTTTCCTCGGTTTGAGCTTCAGAAACTTGCGAAAGAGCAATAGAAAAAGAATTGATTAATGTGTATGTAAGCAAAATTATGCCTAACAACACGAATTTTACAGTTAGAAGCATATTTTTTTACCCCCAACTATTAATTTTTGACAACACGCAGGTCCGCTATCGTCCATTTGTTTTTCTCCTTTTTGTTTTAATATATTGATATTATCACAACTACTCAAAAAAGTCAAATTTTAAGCAGTTTTTCTCTTTCTTTATAGTCTGGCAGATGTTTTTCAACTTCTTGCCAGAACATTTTTGAATGATTATGATGCTTTATATGGCATAATTCGTGAACAATTACATATTCAATAGCGCGTTTATCATAAGAAAACAGATAAACAGAAAAGCAAAGCGAATTTTTAGAATTACAACTGCCAAAACGCTTTTTTGCGCTTGTGATTTTAACGCTTGTTGGTTTCACACCAATTTTTTCTGCCCAAATTGGCAAAGTTTCTTTTAAAAACAGTTGCCCAAAATCAAAAAGTTCTTTTATTTCTTCTTTTGAAAAAGTTTTTATTAATTTTTGTTTTTCTCTTTGCTTAATTAATGTTTTTTCAATCCAATTTTGTTTTTGCAAAACAAAATTTTCAATTTGTTTCTTGTTTGCAAATCTTGGCGCGCGAACAATTACCTCGCAGTTTTCGTTTATTTCAATTGCAATTGTTCTTCTATTTGAAAAAATAAGTTTATATTCCATTAGAAATTTATATTATCAGGGTCGTGGTGAAGTTTGAATTGTTCGCCTTCGCCCGTGATTTCATCAATTATTTTCATATCATCTTGTGAAAGTTCAAAATCATAAACCGATATATTTTCCATAATTCGTTCTTTTGTTATAGATTTTGGCAATGGCACAATTCCATTTTGCAAAAACCAGCGTAAAACAATTTGTGAAATTGGTCGGTTATATTTTTTTGATAATTCTTGTAACAAAGGAATGCTAAAAACATCGCCAACCGAGAAAGGCGCCCATGCCTCAAGTTGAATAGCGCACTTTTTGCAATAATCAATAACATCGCTTCTATCAAGTCCAGGGTGAATTTCAATTTGGTTTACCATGGGTTTGATTTTTGCAGTTTTAAGAAGCGCATCAATATGCTTTGGCAAAAAGTTTGAAAGACCAATTGCTTTGATTTTTCCTGCAGAATAAAGGTCTTCAAACGCTCTCCAAGTTTGCGCGTTTGCTTCTTCCCAAGTATCGCGAAAAGCGATAGGACGAGGCCAGTGAATGAGATATAAATCAAGATAATCTGTTTGTAAATCTTCAAGGGTTTGAAAAAACGCTTTCATTGTTTTTTCATAAGTATGTTCGGTGTTCCAAAGCTTTGAGGTTAAAAACAAATCACGTCTGTCAACACCGCTTTTCTTTATAGCGTTTCCAATAAACTTTTCGTTTAAATAAAAAGCCGCCGTGTCAATATGTTTATACCCACTTTTCAAAGCAGAAATAATTGCGTTTTCACATTCGTTTTGGTCTTTCATACGCCAAGTGCCAAAACCAATGCTTGGAATTTCCGTGCCATTGTTAAGTTTAAAAGTTTTCATAAATACTCCTTTTAAATTTTAATAAAAAGTTGCAACAGAGTCTTCTAAAGGTTCACATCGCTCAAGTTTTTCAATTGCAATAACAGGGCCAACTGAACGATAAAGTTTGTTTTTCTCAAGGTTGATTTTTCCCTTTATTATTGCCCAATCGTGAGTTTTATAATTATTTGCGCCTGCCATTCTACAAACAACGCCACCGTATTGAATATCATCAACACAGCAAGTCATAATATGTCTGCCAATAGCGAGTTCATCATCAGGAATTTTTTTATCTCTTGCAATAAGCCCTTTAAATTTAACGGTTTTTCCGTTGTATTTGTTAAGGTCTTCCATCATATCGCGATACCAAAGCGCAAAATCTCTATCTTCAATTTCAATTACATCCGCTTCTATATCAAATGGTAATGGGTCCTCAATATCGTCATATTCAACGCGTGTATCAGAATATTCGTAACAAATATCGCAACCTCGTGATACTGCGCGAACAATTTTGTGAAATTCCATTTTGTCATATTCGTCTTTAAAATTTTTGAAAACAACAATTTCAGGTGATTGCAATTTATCAAAAACTAATTGACGCATATTTTGGTTATAAGTTAAAAAGGTACCAGCATCTAAAAAGCACATTTCTTGATAAATAGCCCAATCTCTTGGCAATTTTTCGTATAAATCAGTTGTAAGCCACATTCCGTTAAGCTCAATTATAACGCGCTTTGCTTTATGTTTTTTAACAAGCTTTGAAAGAATTTCAGGTGAAATATCATCAAGATTTTCAAAGCTTTCAATAAAAACATTTTTATGAGGCATTTTTTCAATATCATATTCTTCGATGCCTTCTTCTAAAAGCAAAATTATGGTGTTTTCGCCTTTATTAAAACGCTCATCTTGTAAAGTTTGTTGAATAAAAGTTGTTTTTCCGCTTTCTAAAAAACCGGTAAACAAATAAACAGGAATCTCCATTAAAATAACTCCTCAATTTTTTCTTCATTTAAGTTTGCGCCGATAACGCAAATTCTGCCGATAACAGCGCTTGCGCCTGTGCGAACATCAATTTCTCCAGGCACATAGTCAAAATGAATCCAACCGTTTTGACCATCAACAATGCCCTTTGCTCTTAAAACAGTTCCGTAAATTTCGTTGTTTTCAAGCGCTTTTAATGCGTTTTCAATTTCAGCTATCTCAAACTTTTTAGCAGTTTCTTTGCCGAATGAAACAAAAACTTCATCTGCGTGATGATGGTGATGTTCATGACAACCACAATCACAGTCTTCATCGTGATGGTGGTGATGCTCGTGGCAACCACAATCGCAGTCTTCAAAGTCGGATCGTAGCCATGTCGTTCTGTGAGCCAAGGAGTT
>JAZRPX010000270.1:0-5260 GCA_045649445.1 Acutalibacteraceae bacterium
AGAATAAAGTTTTTCATTATATTTTTCTGCTTCTTCAAACATTTTTGAAAAATCTTCTGGCTCATAATTAGCTAACATTGATTCATAATCGACAATCGCTTCGGATTGTGTTTTTGAATTCCAATAACTACTTATTGTTGGATACAACAACACGGACAAACCTATGAAAAATGATACAAGCAATATAATTGTAACTTTTCTACCTTGCATAAGCTCCTCCCTACTGTTGTTTCTACGGTGGGGGTAAAACTACCCCCACCTAAAACATCAAAAATAATCAAAAAACAATTTTTTTAAAAATTAGTCAGCAATCATTGACATTCTCTTCTTAGTTACTAACAATACGCCAGCGCCTAAAACGAAGATAACGCCTAATACAACAAAGATAAGTGTGCCTGTAGCACCTGTTTCTGGCAACATAGAACCTGTTTTGTTAACTACGTGTACACCAGAACCTGTTGAATAAATACCACCATTGAAAGTAGCATCTAAGTTTGCATCTGCAATTGTGAACTCTTTACGAGCAGTTAATTTGTTATAACCTGCAGGAGCAATTGTTTCTTCAAGATAATAAATACCATTGTCAAAACCGATTACTGTTACTTGACCATCAACAACTTTGATTGAAACGCCTGGTTCGTCAGCACGAGCACGACGATAAACTTGATTACCGTTATCATCTAATACAGGAGTTACATCATCAGCTTCCATAAGTGGAACAACTGCGATTTCATTACCGCCTACTGCTGCATCATAAATGCGGAATTCAGCGCCATCGATAAGTTTGTTTGATGAATCTGTTTTGATGATATCAATTGAGAATGTGTAAGTTTTTGTTTGGTCATGTGTTGTGAAGTGTTCTTCACCATACTCTAACCAAGATTCGTTAGGGTTGCCTTCTGTACCAGCTTTTGCATTACGGTTAAGCATTGCATTGTAGTAAACAAGGATTCTATCGTTTGGTTTGAGTGTTTCAATGAAAGCATCTGTGAATTCTACTTCAAATGTGCAATCATCATCAAATGCGCTTGATTTTACAGTATACTCTGTATCAAGAGTTAATGTAGTTTCAACACCTAAGCTATTAACATGTTTGATTTCTGTTACGCCTCTGTTTTCATCTACATCTTGAACGAAAGTAAGACCGTCAGACATTTTATCGTGGAGAGCATAGTTTTCAGCACCTGATGCAACGTGAATGATTGACATAAAGTTTACAATTTGACCGATATCAGCTGTGTTTACGTCGCCCCACATACCTGTTAAATCTTCTTGAACTTGTTTATCAACAGTTGGAACGTGGTTTTTAGCATTAACTGAAGCATCTGGGTCAGTTGTTGTCAAACCACAAAGAGCACCAGCAGTTGAATCAACTAAGTACCAACCAAGATCGAGACCTGAAAATACACCAACTTTATCTGTTACTGCGAAATCACCATCATTAGCTGATGATTTAACTGCATCGATATCATTTGCAACTGCATAAGCTAATGCTTTTTTAGCAAATGCTGCTACAACTGCATCATCTTCGCCAGCAATCCAAGTTACATAACCTGCTTCATCAATTGTTACATAAGCTTTTGCTTCTGCTGTGTTGAAGAAAGCTGTCCAATCGCTATTCACTTTATATGAATAAGCGCCAGATGTTTTGTCATAACTTTCAAGATCTAATAATTGATAAATCTTATAAGTTGTGTCTTCAGCAACACCGTTGATTGTGATAGAGCCAGTTTCTGCTGCAAAAGCCATTAAAGGCATTGAGCAAACTAACAATAATACGAGTGCGAGAGAAATTAATTTTTTCATAATATTTTGTCCTTTCTTTTTTTTAGTTTTTTCTTTTTGTTTTTTGATTTTTTATTTTTTAGAATTTTATATAAGTTTTAGCGCAAAAGAAGAATCACTTACGCCTCCTTTCTCGCTTACACCTATATATAATTCCATATATCAGTGAGCCAAGCATAATGCCTAGACCACATAATATAAACATTAATCGTCCGCAAGAGCCGGTTGCCGGCAATATTGGACCACCTGTACGGTAAGTGTTGATTACTGTTGTTGAATATGTTGGCGTTTTTTCATTTGAAGCAACGACATCACCATATGTAACAACCCATTTATCGCTATTTAATATTTCTTTTACAGAATAATTGATAGCAATCTTATTTGAATCTTCATAAGCCAACCCTTTAAATGTAGCTGACCAATTATTTTTAAGACTCAATTCAACACTTCTACCTGTATCAACACCATTTGCGAAAAGTTTTACTGTAATCTTCTCTTGTTCATAAACTGTTTGATTCATATCAGGTGGGATAACCCACTGTTTATTAACAGTTACAGAAGTTTCTTTTTCAAGCGGTGTATTTGTTACAACAAAACCTACATTTTCGATTTTTTGTGTTGTTGTAGTTTTAATTTCAGTAAACGGTGTAATAACCAACGCTTGATTACTTCTCGTTGTATAAGTAAACTTTTGTGAACTATTTAAAGAAGAACTTAAATAGTTGTTATTATACCTAAATGTGAAACCATTTGAATTTTTAGTATAGGTAAAATATTGTTTTCTATTATCATCTTCTACCTGTTCGTTTAAAGCGAAAAAGTCAGTAGGGCTACCATTACCATACCAAAGGGTTATTGTTTGCCCTGCTCTATTAGTAAACCTTACTGATGAGCCCTTTATTGAAGCTACCCACAAAGCAAGTGGCGAGGCAGATGCTTCTTCTGTTGATACCCATTTATAACCGGTATCTGCCGCTGACTGCAATGTTGACAAGCATTGACCTGAAGAGTTTTTCAACAAATAGGTTTTGCCATTTTCAAATGTTGCAGCGGTTTTCCATTCAGTTGTTGAGACTTCATATTGACCATTTTCAATTTTTTCAACCGAACTGTAATAGCCAGATACATAAGATTCTTCAACGCCATAATTAACAAGTGTTTTATCTTCGTTATATTTCGGCAAGTTTTCCCACTTAACATGCCAATTGTTATCAGCATTAAGCACAGCTTCTTGCAATCTAGTAACATTTCCGTCCTTGTCTGTTACTGTTAGATAAACTGAAACATCTTGCATTGAATGGTCTGCAGAATCGTTCCATCTTTTTACCGCTTCAATTATTGTTGTTTCTTTTGCCCATTTTGGAGCATTGGTTGCAACAATATACGCTTGTTGCTTTTCTGCATCGATTCTAAAGCCATGAACAATAAAGCCGGCAGAAATGCCATTTTCATCTTCTATAACATCAACGTTATAATTAGCAGTTCCATCGCTATCAAAGGACAAGCAGATAATACCATTTGGATAACCATAATCAGGATTATCAGGTGGTTTAGTTTCTCTAATGTAATACTTGTTACCTGCGCCCATACCCCACATATGCGCTATTCCATTTTTAACTTTAAACACATTTGTAGATGGTTCTTCATTATCATGGGATTCTTTGCTTGACCAAAGTTCTGCAGGGATTGTACACGCAGCATCAGTAAACACCGAAAACTCTGCGCCATTAAGAACATCACGAGTTAACACATCTTCTTTTTGAATGCTAAAATCAAAACGAGGTGCTAAGTTAAAGTAAATAGCACAGTTTGAAAGCGAACTACCTCTTTCTAAATAATACAAGGTTAAATTATGTTCGCCTGCATTCAATCCTTTAAGCACATTTGAAAATGCGGTTTGCTCAACACCATTTAATGAAACCGTACCTGTTGAGAAGTTGATATCACCGCTCTCTTTTCCGTGAAGACCACCTAAATCAAGCACCATCTTACCATCAACAAAAATCCATACGTCATCGTCACCTGAAAAACGGAAGTGCATATCTTTACCATAGATATCTTGGTTTCCGTATTTTCCATCAGCAACAATAGTACCTGGTTTGTTTGGAAGATAAAAATCAACATCAAGACTCATTCCAAAGAAATAGTTGGTTCCAACATAATCGGTTGAGTTATTATCAGTATTATATTTAGCATCATACATATAGTGGGTTGTGCCAACATACTTATCATCGACACCATCATATGTATATGTATTTATTCTTTTACCATTTGAGTTAGCGTAAGGTGAGTTAAACGGCAAGAAGTCTGAATAGTTTCCGTTAGTGCCACCGTTTGCCGAGTCTCTCGTGCATTCAAGATAATCATAAACATAAAAACGCCCATCAGACTGATTAAAAGAAGCTGCGTTTCTCTCAGAGTTGTAATAATAATAACCATAATGGTCATGAGTTTCATCTAGACACAACTGGAACAAATTATCTGCTTCACCAAGATAATTTTTACCTATTGTTTGAGTTTCAGGGTCAAACAACAAATCTCTTAATTTATCTGAATAAAGCCCTGTATAAACCGTGCCTGCATCAGTTGGGTTGTTAGGCGCGTTATGGTTTGAAGGATACGAAATATCTTCGTTTCCTCTATCCCAGTCTCTAAAAATGTAATTAAGAGTTGGTTGATTATTATAAGGGTTATTGCCCGAAGTAAGCAATCTCCAAGTTTCATGGTGACTTGAACTATCAACATCAACATCAACAGATTCAGAAAGCACATTGAACAAAACATTATAATCAAACACACGCGTTGTTACAAAACTTTTTGTGCTTACCGTGTCATCATCAACACTTGCGTTAAACTGACCAACATCATAATTTGAAGCAACCCAATCAGCATAAAATACCATATTACCCGTTACAATTACCTTATCACCAGGTTTATAATATTTAGCATTAGTTACATCATACCAACCATTAAGAGCGTATTCATATTTAACCGGTGATTTCCACTCTGTTGGTAAGGTTATTGTGCTATTTGTATAAGCTTGAACTGATTTATCATCAGAGCCACCATAACTCATCAATCCACCATTTGTACCATCAAACCATACGGCACACTGACTAGTTACACCAATTTGGAATGTTATATTTTGATTTTGAGTTCTTGTCATAGCGAACTTTTTATTAACAGAATCAAAATTGATATAAGCAGAGTTATTAAATTTAACGCCCGAACCACTAGCAGTTACTGTTGTTCCCCATCTGCCCGGTGTGGTGATTCCATTATCACTTGCACTGTTATAGAACGGATGTAAATAACGACCGCTTCCAACATTTTGAATTGCATAAGAATTATTATTATACCTTGCAAAGGTCCAAAGCAAGTCATTAGGATTAGCGCTTTCGGTAAACACATATCCATTGTCATCAATATAAACAGGGATTGCTTCACCTGTTCCGTTTATAGCATAAGTGTTTCC
>JAZRPX010000271.1:0-22844 GCA_045649445.1 Acutalibacteraceae bacterium
GCCATCACGCACGCAACTTTTAGTAGACATTGTTACCCAATCCCCTGCTTCGTGTTGAACATTTTTATAAATTGCAAGGTTGTCAAGGAAGATATATTGAACTACATGTCCACCTACAACATTGCCATAAGTTGAACAAGAAAGACCGATATTTGAAATGTTTGATTTCCATCTTTGCTGGTCTTCAACTGAAAAGTCAGTTAAATAAACTTTATAAGTAACACCGTCTTCGGTATAGGTTGTATAAAGGTCAGAAAACGGAATTCTACACAAGTTATTAGGGTCGGTTTGCAATTTTGTGTCACCATTTATAAAACCGCTTACTTCTTTTGTAGCGCCACCTACTGTTGTGTAAGTCAATTTTGCGCCGTTTATTGTTAATTTATATTTGTTATACTTATCACTAGCAAGATATTTTTGTTCTTCGGTAAGTGGGACGCCATATACTGATGCATCAGTAATAAGTTCAAATTGAATGCCTTCTGCTTGAGTATCATTAGCTAAAGCAGTTTTTAAAGCATTAAAAGCAGTTGAATAAGTAAAACCACCTGAATAACTAGTTGGATTTGATGCACCGTTTGTTAAAAAGATTGCTTTTGTACCATTAGGTGAGATTTCGCTACCACCTGCAGGAGAAGCTTTTGGACCTGACCAACAGTTTGCATAATTAGTGTTAGCGCCAACTTTTGTATCTTCAAAATCGGCAACTAAAGTTACGTCTGCTTTTTCATTATAAAACTTTTCAGAGGTTTCAATTTCATCCATTTCACCATTGTTTATTTGAATATCATCAACATAAACTTCTTGTGACTCTTCGAGTTTGGTTTTAATTGTAAGCTCTGTCATAGGACGCATTTGTTCAGGTGTTACACGCTGATTATTTGAATTTGTGTATTTTTCATTAAAGGTAAACACACGATATTCAGGGTTTTTAACAGTTACTGTTTTTGAATAGGTTGTACCTGAAGACTTCATTGAAACAGTAAAGCTTTTTGAAGCGCCATTTGGATTAAAGAAAATTCTAATGCCGTTTGTTTCTTTTAAATCGCCATACATTACATAAAATGTTGCGCTAACATCAATTGCACTGTCACCTTCATTAACAAATCTTAACGCTTTTGTTGAATTTGTTTTTGGGTTAAGCGCATTTGGTGCATCAGTAATATCAACATAAGCACCTGACTTATTAGTAGCAGCAGTCATTCTGTTAATACCACTCATTTTTTTGCCTTGGGTGCCAGTACCAACTT
Organism: Acutalibacteraceae bacterium; assembly: GCA_045649445.1. Classification (GTDB taxonomy): domain Bacteria; phylum Bacillota; class Clostridia; order Oscillospirales; family Acutalibacteraceae; genus RUG11462. The sequence goes on from JAZRPX010000271.1 coordinate 1,251, forward strand.
CGCCAACTTTATCTTGTTCAAAGTCAAGCAAGGTGTGATATTTTTCATCAAAGACATACTGTGGACGAGCAAGACCGTCGCCTTGATAAGCACCGATATTCACGTTTTCTTTATCAATTGGGTTGCCAAAAAAGTCGGTTGGACACTCATAAAAACCATCTTCAATATAGTAACCTGCGCCAATTGCAGGAGAACCTTCATAAAGTTTGTAAACACCACAAGACTCTCTGCCCATTGAAGCGCGACCACCATCAACAAACAATGGGTCTTTACCACGAATATTATTAGAAACTTCTTTGTAAAGATACTCTCCCGCATCATTCGTTGTAACAGTACCATTTGAAGGACCGCTATTTTGCCAGTTTTTGCCGGCAATAAGGTTGTTTTTGAAAACAGTTTCTGTGTTTCTTGCAAGGTCTACACCACCCATAGAATCAAGCCAGAAAATGTTGTTTGCAACCAAAGTATTGTGTGGCAAACTTCTGCCACTCAAAGAGTTTGTACCTTTATCATATGAGAAGAAAAGGTGAGTAGCATTGTTGCCCGAGTTTCTTGAAGCATAAATTGTATTATTGTAAATTCGGGTGTCTTCAATCGCATCAGTTAAGTTGAAGATATAATGCATATCGCCCTGCGAAATGTTATATCTTACAGTTGAGCCTTTGTTGAAAGAATAACCGCCGTCCCAGTTTTTCGCCTCAGTACAAATAAGCATAAATCCGCCAACGTTATCGTGAGAATAGTTGTATTGGAACGTTGTATAGTAGCATTGATAGTCGCAGTCAAAACCTTGACCATCATAAATTGTTTTTGTATCATACGCTTCGTTATATTGGAAAAGTGCGCCATAAGAAGCAAATGGCCACATAGCAACGTGGGCTGTGTTAGTAGCATACGAGTGCGCTTTACCGCAAACATTATACTCTACAAGCGGTTGATTACAGTTGTTTGGCAAAATTCCGTCTTTACCGATGTTATAAAGCACATTGCCACGAACAACAACACCTTTAGCAGAATCATTATTGATTTCGCCCTTATAATTACAACCAGCACGCCAACCATTTATACCGATACCGTTTGTTTTAACATTGCTAACTTGGTTGTTTTCGATAGTTACACCGTTAATCCAACCTTCGATATTAATACCCGAAAGACCTGAACGAGAGTTAATCGACCAGTCGTTAGGATTTGAGCCATTGATAATACAGTCATGAAGGTAGTTACCAATCATTCTGTTTGAGCTGGCTTCGCTATAAAATTTAACAACATATTGAGTTCCTGTACCATTTGTGCCATTGTAAAGACTCAAATTTGAAATGTCCCAGTAGTTTTGGTTAGAGCCAAGAAAAAGACAAGTGTCATAGTTTGGCAAACCATCTAATTGGTCATCATAAAGTGAAGCGATATAAGGCAAAGCCAAATCTTCATCACCATAGCAAGAAATATAGTTTACATTTTCTTTGTCACCTGTGCCTTTTGGCCAAAGGAATGTGTCTTTCCAAACACAACCTCTTTTAAGAAGGATTGCGCTACCTGGCAGGAAAGTTGTTTTGTTAATCTTATCAATTGTTTTCCATGCAGTTTCAGGTGTTAAACCATCTTTTTTGTCATTACCATTTTCTGCATCAACATAATAAGTTAACCCTGTGTTGCCAATTTTATTTTCTTCGGCAACTGCTTTAAATGTGATATTCACACTAACAACAGATATCACTATCAAAGCTGATAAAATAATACTTATAAGTTTTTTCATAATATAACTCCTTATTATATAAATCTCTAATTTAATTATACAATAAAAGTATCATTTTGTCAATTGTAAAACAAACTTCATCGCAACTAAAAAAGCCACTCAAAGAGTGGCTTTAAAAATGTTTATTTTGCGTAATCAGTTGCACGAGATTCTCTAATTACATTAACTTTGATTTGACCTGGATAATCAAGCTCTTCTTCGATTTGTTTTGCAACATCACGAGCAACGAGCACCATTTTATCATCATCAATAATATTAGGTTTTACAACGATTCTAATTTCACGACCGGCTTGAATTGCAAATGAACGCTCAACACCGTTATAAGAATTAGCAATCTCTTCAAGGCGTTCAAGACGCTTGATATAATTTTCAAGGTTTTCTCTTCTAGCGCCTGGGCGAGAAGCAGAAATAGCATCAGCCGCTTGAACAATACAAGCGATAACAGTTTTTGCTTCAACATCACCATGGTGAGCGTGAATAGCATGAATAACTGCCTCTGATTCTTTATATTTTTTAGCAACATCAACACCAAGTTGAATATGAGAACCTTCCATCTCATGGTCAAGCGCTTTACCGATATCATGTAACAAACCTGCTCGTTTAGCAAGTGATACATCTTCACCAAGCTCTGCAGCGATAAGACCTGAAATATAAGAAACTTCTAATGAATGTTTAAGTACATTTTGACCAAATGAAGTTCTATAATGAAGTTTACCAAGAAGTTTAACAAGCTCATGATTGATACCGCGAACGCCTGCATCAAGCACTGCTTTTTCACCCTCTGATTTGATAATACCATCAACTTCACGTTTTGCTTTTTCAAACATCTCTTCAATTTTTGTTGGATGAATTCTACCATCAGCAATAAGTTTTTCAAGAGTTGTTCTAGCAACTTCTCTTCTAATAGGGTCAAAACAAGAAACTGTAATAGCTTCTGGTGTATCGTCAATAATAAGGTCAACACCTGTTAATGTTTCAAGAGCAGTAATATTTCTACCCTCACGGCCGATAATACGACCTTTCATTTCATCATTTGGCAACGCTACAACCGAAACAGTAGTTTCACTTGTGTGGTCAGCCGCGCAACGCTGAATGCTAAGAGCAATAATATTTCTTGCAATTGCTTCAGCTTCATCTTTTGCTTTTTGCTCATAATCTTTGATAAGAACCGCCTTATCATGAACGAGCTCTTCCTCAACGCTTTTTAAAAGCGCTGTTTTTGCTTCTTCAACTGTATAGCCAGAAATCTTTTTAAGCATATCTCTTTGAGCAACTTTCATTTCCTCAAGTTCAACTGCTTTTTCTTCAGCTATTTTCATTTTTTCAGCAAGTTTTTCTTCTTTTTTCTCGTGATTTTCAATTTTTCTGTCTAACGACTCTTCTTTTTGTTGAAGTCTTCTCTCTTGACGCTGAACTTCGCTTCTGCGCTCTTTGATTTCTACATCAGCTTCAGAACGAAGTTTATGAATTTCATCTTTTGCTTCAAGAATTGCTTCTTTTTTCTTTGCCTCCGCATTTTTCATTGCGTCTGACAATATTCTGTTTGCCTCAGTTTCAGCAGAACCAATTTGTGACTCAGCTTTTCTTTTACGATGAGCAGAGCCCATTGCAAAACAGATTATTCCGACAACAATACATACTGCGGCTGCAATGGCATACTTTAACCAGTCCATTTGCAGACCTCCTTATATATTAACCGCTGTTAGTTGAACAGGCCGCGTGTTCGCCCGAATGTAAGAATTGAATATAGATTTATATATAAATAAAAAAATATATCTCCACATTACTTTAATAATACCACTATATTTGGTATATGTCAACATATTTTTATTATTAGAAGGACAATATATTTCTTGTATTATAACTTCGTTTGTGTTATAATTATTTTGTATTCTTATATCATAAACACTTAAGAATGGTGGGATTAAGTTTGACAAAACCAAATGAAAATAAAAAGTCATTAAAAGAAAAGTTTTATCAATCAATGTTTTTTGATGAGTTTATTAAACGTGACCTTTTTACTAACAAAGGTCTTCTTTTGGGTGAGACAAAAAAGGTTTGGGCTTTTAACTCTGGTAATACTTTTACAGGAAATCCAAAATGGCTTTTCATCTATATAAACAAATACAGAAAAGATATTGATGCTTATTGGCTTTGCGACAATGTTGAAACTGTTGATTACGTACGTTCACTTGGTTATAAAGCATACGCTTTTAACGCAGGTGGCGGAATTGAAGTTAAAAACAGAGCCGGAGTTTTTGTTACCGAACAGGTTAAGGAACAAATTCCTGCCGGAATGAAAAACGCTATTCTTTTAAACCTTTATCACGGTGTTGGTTGCAAAACTATCGAGAGAAAGGTTGATAGTGGCTTTTTAGTTGACCGTATTATGACAAAATATATTCGTCATAGCAACTATTACTTTAGTAATATGTTGTTTTTGGTTACCTCTCCTTTGATGGAAGAGCATTTTATGAACCAAGTTGGCGTTGATAAAGACCATATTATTAAAGCAGGTTATCCTCGTTGCGCTTATCAACAAAACTTCCCTAAAATTGCAACTTTCAATCATAATATAATTGATAAAAAGAAGAAAAACAAAGATACAAGGGTTGTTGTTTACGCGCCTACTTATCGTGATAACGCAGGCGTTGATTTGATGAATAGCGCTATTCCTGATATGGATGCGCTAGAGAAAAAATTAAAGAAAAACAATATGCTCTTGATTTTCAAAATGCACCCATTTGTTGTTTCTGATATTAATTATCAAAACATTATGCAAAAATATGAAAATTCCCCATACTTTTTGTTTTGGGATAACAACAATGATTTTTACGAGGTTATGGACAAGGTTGACATAGCCGTTGTTGACTATTCTTCAATTTTCTATGATTTTTTAGCAGCCGGTGTTAAAAATTATGTAAGATACTTTTTTGATTATGACAACCCTGAAAATTTACGTGATTTTGCATTTGATTGCAAAGAGATGACTTGCGGAAGAATTTGCAATAACTTTGAAGAATTTTTAGCGGTTTTTGATGATATTGAATCAACTGATAGCGAAGAGGCAGACAGACAAAGAATTTATGACCTTTTCTGGCAATATTCAGACAAAGATACTTTTGAAAAAATCATTAATCAAACTTTAGAGTTTGAGCCGAAGAAAACAGATGCGCCAACTTTATATAGTTTTGATATTTTTGATACTATTATTTCAAGAAAAGGATTGCATCCACACAGTATTTTTTACAAAATCAAAGAGCAACTTCACAACTGTGGTGTTACCTTCCCTGCTCATTTTATTGAAAATTTTGTTGAGATAAGAATTAAATCAGAGCAAAATGCAAGAGAATATTACAACAAAACAATGTATGTTAGAAAAGACAATCATCGCGAGATTACTCTTAACGAAATCATTGAGAGAATGGCGGTTTTATATAATTTTTCTACAGAGCAAAAAAAGGTTTTATACAATCTTGAATGCAAAGCAGAATTAGATGATTGTATTCCAATCAAGCAAGAGATTGACTATGTTGAAAGTTTGATTGATAGTGGTGAAGAAGTTGTTCTTATCAGCGATATGTATTTGCCAAAAGAGTTAATTATAAAAATGCTCGAAAAGGTTAGCAAAAAACTCGCAAAACTTCCTTTGTTTTTATCAAGTGATTATAAGGTGCAAAAAACAACTGCTCGCCTTTATTTTGAAGTTTACAAATCGTTCCCATTTTATAAATTTGGCAAATGGATTCATCATGGTGACAATTATTTAGCCGATAAAAAGATGCCTGAAAAATTAGGTATTGAAAGCGTTATGCACACACCACCTAAATTTTCTGAATATGAAAACGCACTCGTTAGCACCATAAAGAAATATGATGCTTATTTGATTGCGGCAAAAATGGCAAGGAAAAAAGCGCAAAACAAAAATAGAAAAGACTATTTTTGCTATTCTTATGCTTCCCTTACCTTTGTGCCTTATGTTGTTTGGGCAGTTAAAGATGCAGTTGCTAAAGGCATTGATACGCTTTATTTTATCTCTCGTGATGGTCACCATTTAAAGAGAATTGCTGATAAAGTTATAGAGAAACTTGGGCTTGATATAAAAACTAAATATATTTATGGCTCACGAAAGGTTTGGAGAATTCCATCTTTTATTGATGAATTTGACGAATCATTCTTCTTGCCATTCGGTAATGTTGAATCGGCAACCAATTTCAAAAAGTTATTACAAGCTCTTTGCCTTGATAAGAAAACTTTCTTGAAAATTTTCCCTAATCTTTCTTATTTAAAAGATAAGAAGAGCTTTAACAAAAAATTAAGAAAAACTATTATTTCTGTGCTTTCTGCATCACAAGAATACAAAGAATATTTACTTGATTTTGCAAAAGAAAAACGCAAAATTATCGATGAATACTTTTTGCAAGAGATGAATTTTAATGAAAAATTCGCTTTTGTTGAATATTGGGGCAGAGGTTACACGCAAACTTGCCACACTCGTCTTTTACAGAACGTTGCAAAAGAAAAATGTGATGTGCCTTATTATTATATGCGTTCAATTTATCCTACAATCGGCAATGATATCAGATATAACTACACCGATTGCAATGCATCTTTAATATTCGTTGAAGCCCTTTTTGCAAACATTGATTATAAAAGTATTGAAGAATATGCTTATGATGAAAATGGCTTAGTTATTCCTGTTAAGCAAAAAGCAGATTGTGATATGGAATTATTTGAATCAATGAACAAGCGTCTTTTAGAATTCACTGATGACTTTTTGTCTATTGATTTTGATGACATTGATTATTTAGGCAGAGCGCTTCTTAAATTTGCTTTAGAATATTTTAGAGATAATCCAACTGACGAGGTTTTATTAGAAACAATCGCGCCACTTATTGACGCTGTTGGTCTTTTTGGTGAAAAGCGAGAATTTGCTCCTGCTTTATCAAAAGAAACGGTTGAAAAAATAGTTGAAAAAGAAGTAAATCCTATTGATGTTACAAGTTCTATTCCTATGTCACTTGCTAGAAGTGATATGGAAGTTCAAGAGCATTATCATTATTTAACTGTTGTTAAACCTGCCGAAGAAAAAGAGATTAAAAAAGGTAAAAAGACAAAATACAGCGCTAAAGCGATTGACTTTAACAACAAATTAAGAATGTTAGGTTTTAAAAATATTAAGCAAAGTAATATGAGAATTTACAAGCAATTTTTAAAACACAAAGTGAACGATAGCGCTATATTCTTTGGTGAAAATAATAACTCAAACGAAAATTATATTTCTTTAACAAAAACTTTAAAACAACAAGGTTTTGAAATTATAAATCTACCGTTAAAAGATATATATAATTTTGATGAGTTAGAATTAATTGCCAAAGCAAAATTCTTAATCACTGATGAAGCAAATGAATTTTTTGCTCTTATGAATTTCAGAAAGCAAACAAAGGTTATAAAACTTTATAGCGATACTTTCCCTATTGAGCGTTTTGGCGCGCAAGATATTCAATATGGCAAAAAGAGTGATTTAAAACTCAAATCTACAATTTTCAATGCTAATTGCGATTGTTTGCCTATTGCGAGCGCAAAACTTTTTGATAGATTTAATTGCTCATACAACAATGCTAAAAAGGTTTTAAAACCGCTTGGCAATCCTGCTTGTGACTTGTATTTTGATGATGAATTTATCAACAATGCAAAACAAAAAATCACAAAAATAAACAAAGAAAATAAAAAGGTGATTGTTTATTTGCCAAACGCATGTGAAAGCAAAAAATCTACTTTTGATTTTATTGATTTAACTGCATTAAAAGAGCGTTTTTATAAGGATTACATTTTGCTTGTTAAAACAAATGATAAAGCGCTTTTTGAGAGTTATAAAACTGCAGATAAAGATTTTGTTTTTGCGCTTGATGAAAACATTTCTATAAGAGAAGCAATCGTTGCAAGCGATGTTGTTATTGGGGATTATTCATCAATTGTTTTAGAAAGTACACTTTCTAAAAAGCCGATAATTTTAACAGGTGTTTACACATCAGAAAAATGCGAAATAATGCCTGATGAAATACTATCTGATTCAGGAATTACAACTGCTTATGATACTAATGATATTATTGATTTAATTTTATCAATTGATGATTTTGATGAAAATTGTTACAATGATTTCATAGGTAAATACCTCAACAGTAAAGAAAGCGCTAAAAACATTATAAAAATTTTAAAAGAGGTTTAAAAGATGTATAAAAATATAGGTAAAAAAATTAAAGGTCTTGCGTATTTTTTAGTTTGGGCTTTAATTGCAATTTGCAGTTTTTATGCTTTTTATCGCTTTTTTCAAAGTGAAATGAATGCAAAAAATATAATGATTTCAAGTTGTATTATTATTGGTGGCTGCATTGTTTCTTGTTTTTTCTCTTGGTTTATTTATGCTCTTGGAGAATTGATTGAAAGTGAGCAAAAGCAAATTGAATACCTTGAAACTCTGCTTATTTTAGTTGAAGATATTAAAAAAGATAAAAACAAACCATCAAAAGAAGAAAACAGTTTTGATTTGCCTAACTCACGCGAAGAACTTTTTAATTCACAAATGAAAAAGCTTAAGAAAGACTATGAAATGAGCAGAATTACTTATGATGAATATGAAGAAGGCAAACGCAAATTAGAGCAAAAATATAGATAAAACAAAAGGGCTTAAACTTTTAAAGTTTAAGCCCTTTTAATTTAATTTTGTTCAAATAACATACAACCTACTTCTTTAAATTGTTCTATCTTTTTATATATCAACGCTTCATCAACATCGAAATATTTAGCTAAACAACTTATACACAAAAACGAGGTTGCTTGACGATTAACCATTTTTAAATAAACTGCTTTTTCATCTGCAGTTAATGGTTTATTACACTCTTTGCAATTCATTATTTATCAATTACCTTTGCTCTGAAAAGCAAACAATCATGTGGTTCAAGTTCTTTAAAGAAAACACCATTTTTGATAACTGTTGTTTCCCCTGTCCACAAGTTTTTCATCTCAAGAGTTTTGCCGGTTGATTCTGGAATACCCAGTTTTTCAAGTGTGAAATAAGTATTCCATTGATTAGCTTTTTCATCAGCGAAATTAAAAATACCAATTGCATAATCACCATTTGAAAGCATTTTTGCAATTACATAAAGATCAGAAACATCTTCTGCTCTTTTAATAGAGAAAGGCACATTACAATCAGGGTCTTGATTGATGGCAATAACATCTTTATTCATTAAAATTTCTTTAGTTGCTTCATTCATATCTCTAATATCGCAACCAATCATAAGTGGTGAATTAAGAAACGCCCATAGTGAGAAATGAGTTTTGTATTCGATATCCGTACAACCTGCAAAGCCAACGTGGCCTTTACCATACATACCAACAACAAGCATGTCCATATCTGCAAAGTTATTGATACTACCATAACGAGCATTTTCAAGACCTTTTAATGAAAGTTCTTTAATGCTCTTCCAATTTTCAAAAATATCGCCTGTTGTTCGCCACATATTAGCGCCTGTTTCACCAATCCATTCACGAGTGTTATCAGCGCCCCAAGAACAAGCAGAGAAAAGAATATCTCTACCACAATTTTTAAGCGCAATTGCCATTCTCTTATAAAGAATTTTGCCTGGTACTGTTGTTGGTCTGAAACAATAGTCATATTTCAAGAAATCAACGCCCCACTCTGCAAAAGAAGCAGCGTCATCAAATTCGTGTTCATAAGAAGCAGGATAACCTGCACAAGTTAATGTGCCTGCGCAAGAATACATACCAAATTTTAAACCCTTTGAATGAACATAATCTGCTACATATTTCATACCGTGTGGGAATTTTTCAGGGTCTGGTACTAATTTGCCGTTTTCATCTCTTTCTTTCAATGCCCAACAATCATCAATAACTAAATAATTATAGCCACAATCTAAAAGACCGCTTTCTACCATAACATCAGCAGTTTCCATAATCATTTTTTCATCGATGTTTCTAGCAAATGTGTTCCATGAGTTCCAACCCATTGGTGGTGTGTAAACAGGTTTCATAATAATACTCCTTAATATGTATATTTGCAGCCAAAAGACTGCTGTAATTCATTAATCATCTTGATTGCAACAACAGCTTGTTGTAACAATCTGTGTGCAACAATTTTCTTGTGTGTTTTGTCGGCAACAACAATTATTGCAAGTTTGTTGCTCACAACAACACTCTTCAAATCTTGCTTTTACGCATTGATTTCTACAATCATTATAACAATATCTCATTTTTTCACCCCTTATTATTGTATGAAAAAATGAGAGATTTGCTTTTATTCTTGATCTTCTATATCTCCCCAGAAAAAGTCATTATCTGTTTCAGAAATACTTGAGAATGGGTTTTCATCTGCTTCTTTAACAGGATTTATTGAATTATCTGGCTCATTTGCAGAACCAAACGGAAATTCAGAAACAACCTCAACCATACCCGAACGCATCCATACAGATGGGGTTACTCTTATTGTAAAGCCCCTACCATTATTAGCCATATAAGCAGTCATTTCTCTTTCAGGCAAACCATAAACTGCTAAAAGAGTCATAATAACGCCACCATGAGCGCAAATAACAGACTCTGTTTTACCTGATTTTAAAATCTCTTTCACAGTATCTACAAAAGCTGTGCAAACTCTAGTTGCAAACTCTTTATTGCTCTCACCATTCGGTGGGGCAACGCCATTTTGCACCCAATCGGTATATTCAGGCATTTTTACAAGCTCTTCAATTGTTTTACCTTCAAAATCACCTAAATTGCTTTCACGAAAATCATCAACTGTGTAAACATCAATTTCTTCATCACCATAAACTAAATCGAGCGTTTCAATGCATCTTTTAAGAGGCGAAGAAAAAAACAATTGCGGTTTTTTATAATTATATTTTTCTTTCAAAGATTTAATTTCATCTATGCCTTCTTTGCAAAGTGGCGCGTCAACGCTACCCACATATCTGCCCACTTTATTTCCTTCAGTCATACCATGGCGAATAAGATGAATTGTATAAGTTTTCATTAACAAAAACCCTTTCATAAATTAACTGATTTTATTATAACACATTAACGCTATTTATCAAGGGGAAAAAAACAAAAAAGCAGTTCAAAGAACTGCTTTTTTAGTTTAATATTAACCTACAAGACCACTTCGCGAGATACTTTCTACAAAGTAACGTTGAGTGAACGCATAAAGCGCTACGAGAGGCGCTACGATAATAACCATACCTGCACTCTTTGTAAGTGTGATATTGAGTGCTGCAAGCGCTGTGTTATCAGACCAGTCATACATAAGAGTTGTATATTTTGTTGGAATAAGTTCAACTTTTCTCATAAAGATTGTTGTATAAGAATCATCAAGCCATTGCCATACAAAAGCAAACAAGAATACAGTAATCATCATTGAAACTGCGCCAGGAAGCATAATTGATGTAAAGGTTTTGAATGGGCCTGCACCATCAACATATGCCGCTTCTTCAAGCTCATGAGGTTGACCTTTGAAGAATTGACGCATCAAGAAAATATAAAGTGATGCTTTAAGACCTGTACATGTTATTGAAAATGCTATCATTGGAACCCAACTTGTGTTCAACATTTTCATAGCAGAGAACATCATATATCTTGGTGTGAACAACAAGTCACTAGGTAATACAAGCGCTAAAATTACAACACCAAAGATAAGTCCATTCAATTTAAACTTAAATCTTGCAAGACCATAACCTACGAGTGTTGCACAGATTACATTACATAAAGCGCATGTAACTGTAAGGCCTAATGTTCTAAAGAATGTTGAAAAACCACCAAGCTTTGTCCAAGCTGCAGTAAAGTTTGCTGTTGTTAAATGTTTAGGAATGTAAGTTACTGTTGCATCATAAAGGTCTTCTGAAGACATAATAGAAAGAATAATCTTCTGGAAGAGTGGGAAAAGAACAACAAAGCACATACCAATAATAAATATTAAACGAACTGTTGAAATTGAATATTTCAAAGTGAGTTTTTTAATTTTAACCTTATCTTTATCTGATAATTTTTTAGTCATAATACTCATATTGTTCACCTCCCTAATCTTGATAGAATACAACTTTGTTAAGCACTGCAAACACAACAACAAGTATTACCACAATCAGCAATGAATAACTTACCGCCATTGCCGAAGCGATATCAAATTTCATACTGATAATGTTATTATGAATTGTATAAACAACAGAGTTTGTTGTTGCATTAAAGTTATCAACAATTGTATAAACTACTGATGTGAGAATAAGTGGAGAAACCATTGGCAAACTGATTTTCCAGAAAACTTCCCACTTTGTTGCACCCTCAATATATGACGCTTCATAAATTGATGGAGAAATACTTTGAAGACCTGCAATAAAGATTACGATTGAAACCGCAGACATTGAAACGATTGTTGAAATACTTGCAACAGAGCCAATAATCAAATCAATCATCCATTCTGCAAGATCCATCTCTTCAAGCATAATTTGGAATGCTTCGGTTACTTGGATAGCGCCTGCTGATGAAGCAGCTGTATTTGCAAATCTGTCACCACCACCCATAATCTGGTTAGCAAGAGCATCACCAGAAAGGCCTACAACAAGACCTGATGAGATGATAACAGGCATAAACATTACTGAGCGGGCAAAGCCACGGCCAGCAAATTTTGCATTAAGCACACTCGCCATAAAGAACGAGAAGATTACAACTACAGGCACTGTAGTAACCATATCTTTTAAAGCGCCTAAAATTTGTTGGGCAAAACTATTGTTTTCTACCCAAATTTCGCTATAGTTACCAAGGCCCCAATTTGTATAATCATATCCCATAAAGCCATCACCTTGCATAATAGTAGCAAAGCTACAAACAAGAGAAACGATCATTGGGAAGATAACAAATGCCAAAGCACCGATTATAAACGGAAGTGTGAATAAATAACCGTATCTTCTTTGTTTAACTTCAAGCGAAACTTTTTTAGCCATTATTCAGCACCTCCTTTAACTTTCAAATAATCTTGAGCTGCAACTTTAATGCCATTAGCATTATAGTCTTTATCATCATAGTTTACAAAAATACTTGTTCCATTTTCATAAGTTGTTTTGTAAACATTCTCTGCGATTTGCTCGTGTTTTACGATTTTCAAACCATAAACACCTTCGAGCGCATCTGAAACATAATTATAAGTATCAAACACTGAATCTTTGATTTCACTATAACATGTTGAATACAATGAATCATAAGAAGTGTTAGTGATATCATCATATTTTGAACCAGTGAGCTTGTAATAAGCGCCTGCGCCTGATTCGATAAGCAATAACAAATCTTTACGATTGTTATTAGACAAGTTAATTGGTTTATAAGTGTAATCAACGTGTCCTGAAAGAACCATAGCTGTAAACGGAACACTATAATCACATTTATCGAAACGAGCAGATTCAACAGGAAGTTCATTTACAACATCAAGATATTTAATGAATGCTGCTTGACCGCCTGTACCCATTATTTTATATCCTTCATCTTTTGTTGATTTAACAATTGTTTGAAGGGTTTCTAATGTTTCCTGACGTTCCATATATGTTTCATCATCTCTAAAGTTAGAGTTGATTTCTTTACCGATTGAGCGATATGAAACATTTCCTATACCAAATTCATTATAATCTTTAATAAATCCGTTATAGTTCTTTTCAAAACCATTTTTATTCAAAACGAATTTAGCCAATTTTTCATCAATACCGAAATCAACAGGGCTGTAAGCTGTTACAACAGAATAACTACCATTTAATGTTGAAGAAATATATTTCTCATTTGGCTTGCCTTCTGAAACATAAGTATTCTGCCAATCAACATCAGGATACAAGCCAATGCCTTTATCTTTCAAGGTGTTATAAAGTTCTACAAGATTATCAGTTTTGCCTAAATCTTTCTCAATTTTTATACCTTTATTATACAAGCCATGTTCATAACCACCGTTTGACCAACCAGAAAGCTTGATATTCATATTTTTGAAACCGTTTTGTTGCAATTCTGAAGCGATTTTTGCAACTTGGTCTAATCTTGTCATTAATTCTTTAGAATTGTATTCAATACCAAAGAATTTTTCTGTTGTGTTAATAACGCTGATTGTTTCGATTGTTGAATAATAATCTTTTGCAGTAGTGTTAGCAGTATCACCAAACAAATAGTTTGAATAATAGTTTGCCATACCTGAATATGTAGCATCGCTACCACTTAATACATTAAGATTAAACTTAATATCGCCTAAATATCTTTGGAACTGATATTTGCAATATTTTGAATCAGAATCAGTACCACCGCCTGATGTAAACGCATCCATTCTTACGCGTTCATTGATTCTAAATTCAAGTTTTAAATTATTATGTTTGCTTGCATCAAAATCATAGTTTACAGCTTCAATACCTGCAAAAGTTTCACCGCTTTCAATTATGCCAAACAAACCATTATAATCTTTTTCAGCAAATGGGCCTTTATTTTTCTTGGTTTTGATACCTTTTACACAAGTACCAAACACAGGGAAAATAGCATCATTATAATAAGCAGATTTTTCATCAATCATTCTTGAATTATCTACGCCATACATTTGAACATAAACAGATTTATCACGAAGTTGCTCTTTATTGTTGTTGAAGTTCATAATAGAACCTGAACCATCAGGCAACAAGAAATAACCCTCTGCGCTATTATCATAATCCATTAAATATGGCAAAATTGAAATGTTTTCAAGAACATATTCTTTATTATAATAGATATCTTTTTCAGGCATTGTTACCTGAAGGCCCTTATCTGTAAGCTCATAACAAATTTTCAAAGAAAATTCAACTGGATTTACTGTTGGCGGTTTTTTCTCTTTACTATCTTTAATGAATTCTTCCTCTGTATAACCTAATTCATCAAAAATAGCATTCAAAGCTGTAACTGTATCATAATCAGTTGCGCCAACCATATAATACCAAGGTTCTTTGTTTGCTCTTTTATATGATTTCATCATCATTTCAAGAGATTCATCATCATATCTTGATCTTGCTTCTTCAGTTGTAAAATCATAGCAAACATAACTTTCAGTTAAAAGATATGCCTCATTTGAAAATTCATCATAATTAGATAAATAATTTTCAAATCTTTCAACTGACATAGACATTGGAAAATCAATTACATAACCGATATCACCGATACCATAATAAACTTCTACGCCATTATCAGTATAATTTACTTCGTATTGACCTTGTTCAATACTGTCATAATCAGACCATTTTTCTTGCTCGGCACCTGCTTTATCAGTATATTGAAGAACGAAGGTTCTACCTTTGTAATACTCATCCATTGCTTCATCATAAAATTCAGATGTCCATTCAAATTTTGTCTTTTTATTAATTAATTTAATATCAGTTGTTTCTTCATTGAAATAAAACTGTAATTCATTATTTTCAGCGATTAATTCATAATTATCACTATAAAGGTCTGAATAAGTTGTTCCTTGATTTGGAATATATTCAGGTCTTTTAGGGTTTTTAGACTCAACCTCACCACAGGAGGAAAAAGTCAATGTTGTAAAAATGATGGCTAACATCATTAATATAGAAATACATTTTCTAAACATTTAAAATTCCTCCTTTCTATCTGGTTGCAAGTTCATCGATAATATCAGTAACAAATGAACCCATTTGTTGGATAAGTGCGAAGAACAATACTGCTAAGAATACAACTAACAACATTACAACAACTGTAATAAGAATTTCAATTGCTGCCATACCTAATGTATAGTCATGAATTCTCATGTTGCCTAAGAATATCAAACCTAATACCCAAACTAACGCCAAAGTAACAAATACTGTGTAGAAGTCACCCTCTTCTTGTACCATTACATTTGACAAGAGAATTGCCACAGGATACAAGTAAAGGATTGGCACTAATGAATAACAAGTTTGCATATAAATTGCTTTGAAGCTACCTTCACCGTTCATAAGCGAAGTAACAGCCCAGTTACAAACTGTAAACAACAATACAGGTAAGCAGATTGCTGCAAACTCTGCAATAATATTTACATTTTCTGCGTTAGGATCAAAGATGAAACCTGTGAATCTTGCTTGTAACAAGCTCATAATTGAAACTGCTATTAAGAATGTTGTTGCCGCTCTTACTGAACCCTTATTTTCACGAGTTAAAAGCCAAGGCGCATTAAGTG
Source organism: Acutalibacteraceae bacterium (assembly GCA_045649445.1). Lineage (GTDB taxonomy): Bacteria > Bacillota > Clostridia > Oscillospirales > Acutalibacteraceae > RUG11462. The sequence continues at coordinate 17,228 of JAZRPX010000271.1, forward strand.
GTCTAAACATCATTACATTAGCAAATTTTAATTCATCAAAATAAGCATTTGATTTTTTCTCTTTATCACTCTTCTTGCGGAATTTTTTGAATAACCAAATTGCAAGAATCAAAATAACAATAACAACAACAGCGTGTGTAAAGTAATCGTTGATATATTGTTGACGCTGATATTTATATGCTTTAGAATAATTCTCTTGATCTTTAATATCTCTGAAATATTCCATAGCAACTTTCCATTCACCATCACGATAATAAACTTTACCGATGTTTTGCTTAGCTGCTACTGAGTTATTATTAAGCTTTAAAACTTCTTCCCAAATGGCAATTTCTTCATCATAAAGATCTGCTTCATGAAGTCTTGAAGCTTCGATAATTAAACTTGCATATTCTGTCATAGCGTAAACATTGATACAACGAAGCTCTGAATCAAGAACGATACATTCATTATTCAACCATTCAACAGCAACAGGTACATCTAAATTACCTTTGATAAATGTTACATGGTCATCATCAGGGTCATCTTCAACTGTACCAAATTCAAAAAGGTTTACACCATCAATGTTATAGAAGAAAACTTTACCTCTAAGACTATCAAGAACTGCATAGTTGCCATAATCAAGTGTTTTAATATCAACAAGTCTTGAAGGGCCTTCGAGAGTTGCTCTCCATGAAGCTTCAACGTCACCATAAGGATTGTTGCCTTCAATTCTTCTTAATACATCATTACCTTTAGCATTAAGTCTTGAAACACAATCAATGCCACTATAAGAACTATTATTAAATGTACTATTTGTTACAAAAATAAAGCCCTCATCATCAATTTCAATACCACTATATTCAGTTGGTACGAAGTCCTGCATATTTTCTCTAGCAGAATCAGAACTGATTGCTCTCCAAATAAGTTCGATTGGGTTATATGTAACAGTTGGAGCGCCGATTGTTTGAATAAAATCACCGGCTTCATCAAACTCTAATATACCCATTGTACAACCTTGTGATAAAACAAAGATTCTACCAAAATCGTCAACTACTGTTTTATAAGGTCTGAAGTTAAAGCCCTTTGGCAAGATTTCGCTCTCTACGCCTGCAACGATCATTTGAACATTGAAGTTTTTATCAAACTTAATTAAACGGCCAGAGCCTTCTTCTTTAACATTTTTTGCAACATCATAATTTGTGTTATCAACAGTTGCACCTGTCATATCACAAACATAAATGCTACCATCTTTTTCATCAACAAAAGTGCTTGTTAAATTACCAAAAACATCTTTTTTGATTACTTTTGTTTCTGTTTCAGATACTTTAACTGTGTTTTCAAAATTCTTAATTAACTTTTTAAATGTAAAATCAGGATTAAGAATCAAAAGCATACCTTGCTCATCATAATCTGTACCAGAAACATAAATCATACCGTTTTTATCAACGCACATATCACTTGGATAATACATATTAACGGCTTTGCCCTTTTCATCTTTCATATTAACAAGGTCAATTTGCTCATCAAAATCGAAAGCGTCAGGGGCTTCAAATGCAACACCATTATTATCATAAACATATGATTTATAAGAGGAGTCTGCGCTTGCGCTAAAACCAAATACAACTACAAACACAAGTAAAAATGCTAAAATTTTCTTTATCATATTTGCCTCCCCTTTCTAATCCTTAATACCTGATGATGCCATGGTATCAAGAATATTACTTTGAGAAATAATAAATACCAACAACGGTGGCAAAATCATAATAAGACCGATTGCCGCAGCACTACCTGTACGTGCGATACCACCGGCTGCAATCTGGCTAAGACCATATTGCAATGGTTTTTTCGCCTCTGTGAACACAACTGTTGAAGCTGAAATACCCCACATTGCTTGAACAGATGTCATAAGCATTGTAAGCCAAGCTGGTTTTACAAGTGGCATAACAATTTGAGTGAAAATTCTTAATTCACTCGCGCCATCAATTCTTGCTGCTTCAAGCAATACATTAGGAATTGATGAAGCCATAAATTGTTTCATAAGGTAAAGACCCATTGAACCGCCAATGTAAGGAATAATCATTACCCAATATGTATCAATCATACCGAGTTTTGATTGAATGATATAGTTAGGAATACCTGTTACCGCAGGAGTAAACATAAGTGATAATACGATTACTCTTGAGAAAAGATTTCTACCTGGGAAATCTCTTTTTTCAAGTACATAAGCAGCGAGTGATGCAAGCATAATATGGAACACTGTTGCAACAACTGTTACAAAAACAGTATTGAAAATGTATCTTGAAAATGGTACCCAAGATGAACTCATAAGAGTTGAAATACTCTTGAAGTTTGCTAAGGTTGGGTTTCTAACTATAATTGTTGGTGGGAATCTGAACAATTCATCAAGTGGTTTAAACGCATTACAGAATGTGAAAACCATTGGAATTACCATCAATACGCCAACTGCACACAAAAACAATAAGTTTGTGATAACGCCGGCTCTACTTCTTGCAGGGCCTGGATTAAATTTTTTCTTTGAAACCTTAAGTTTGTTAAGGTCAACAGTATTTGAAATAGTTGCCATATTACTGTCCCACCTTTCTTAAAGCTTTTTGAATAATCTCGTTTGAAGCAACCATCATTGCGAACAACACAGTTGCGATTGCACAAGCATAACCCATTTCAAAACGAGCTCCACCATAGTCTTCAATATGGTTGAGGATTGTGTGAACAGCATAGTCTGTAGAAGGCATACCAAACAAACCAGATGTTACTCCACCTACTGAGAATGAGTGTGTAATACTCATTACCGCAGAGAACATAAGCTGTGGTTTCATGCTTGGAAGAGTGATAAACCACAATTCTTGCCAACGGTTTTTGATACCTTCAACATAACCTGCTTCATATTGTGATTTGTCAAGTGTTCTGAAACCAGCAACGTTTGACAAGAAGCCGGTACCAAGTGACATCCAAACGATAACAAGCATTGCAATCCACATCATATAACTTGTATCTGTCATAAACTGAATTGGCTCATCGATAATACCGAGGTTCATCAATGTACCGTTAACCCAACCATAAGAGTCACCAGAGAACATGATACCGAAGATTGTGAATGCACCACCGGAAATTGAAGGAGCATAAAGAATTGTTACCATAATAGCTCTTGCTTTAGGGCTTAATTCGTTGATAAGCCAAGCAAACATAATTGACATTAAATAGCCGAGTGGACCGGTAACAACCGCTAACGTTAATGTGTTTTTAACTGCTGTGATAAAGATATCATCATTACCAAACAAGTTACGATAGTTTTCAAATCCTTGCCATATAGGAAATTCAAGAACGTTGTAATAGGTAAAACCTAAAACCATTGATGCCAAAACCGGCAAAACTGTAAATGTAAAGAAGATTATTCCCCAAGGAGCAACATAAATGTAGCAATCCCAGTTGTTTTGAAATTTCTTCTTTAACAATTTTCTGTCAGTTGCTCTAATTTCTTTTTTAGAAGCATTACTCATTACTGCCATTTATTACCCCTCCTATTCTTTTTCATCTACTGGCAAACCAAACTCAATACGTTTCTTAGAAATTTCTGCGTTTATAATTCTTGTGTAATCGTAGAGAGTGTCTTTTGCGTCTTTTTCTTTATAAACAACTTTTCTAAATGCGTTGTTAAAATGTCTATCAATAAAGTAACTACCTGCAATCTGTGGAATTGGGTCAGCCCATGCTAATTGTTCATTAAGAACTATTCTTTCTTCAGCTGTCCAAGGTAATTTATCAAATGCATCTTGGTTTGCTGAATTATAACGAGATGAACGACCTAAAATACCTTCGATTTGGTTACCGAATGATGCTTGAACATCTGTTGATACCCACCATTTAAGGAAGTCCCATGAAAGATCATAGCTTACATTATCTAACAAGATGACTGCACAGTTTGTTGCAAGACCTGATGTGTGGTCAACATACTCTCTGCCTTTTTCATCAACACGTTTTGTACCAGGAAGAAGAGTGTAACCCCATCTGCCATTGATTTCAGGCGCTGCAACTGCGAGTGTGTTATATAATGTATAATCAGCGATACCAAGTGGCATTTCACCCGTTCTAAAACGGTTTTGGAAGTCAAATGTAAGCGGTAAATCATAGTTTACAAAATAGTTTGTGAACTGTTTGAACGCTTTAACCGCTTCATCAGTTTCCCAGTCAACTCGTTTAGCATCAGCTGTGTAAAGGTCGCCGCCCATTTGTTTGAGCATTGCATAGAATGTGCCCATAGCGGTTGGCAAACCAAATTCAAGATTCTTTTTATTTAAAGCAGTGATGGTTGGAATGAGTTCATCCCATGTTTCAGGAATTGCGATTCCTTCGGCAGCAAGTACATCAGTACGATAGAACATTACATTATAGCTTTGTCTTTCAGGAAGAGCATAGATACCGATGTCTTCTTCTCTGCCATAACCTTTTCTGTCAAAGGTATATTGTTCAAGCGCTCTTGGATGGAATTTTGATAAAATTTCATCAAATGAAAGATCCCATGAAGAACCTTCAACGCCTTTATCATCTTTAAAGTTTTTCAAATCGTAAATAGAATTACGAAGAGCGAAGTTAATTGGTTCGCCCGCTGCTTGGTCGATAGCAACATCAGGAGCAATACCTGATACAACTGATGGCAAAATAGCACCCATATTAACAAGCTCAAGGTTTACGAGCTTACCTGTTTCAGCTGTATATGAATTGTTGATTAACTGACGAAGAACTTGGAATTGGTCTCTACCGCCTGCCATCCAAACAGTGATTGTGTTTTTATCATCAGCATCAATTTCTCTGTCATTACCGATTGCGTTATAATCAACAGTGAATGATGAGATAAATCTATTTACACCATACATCAAACCTTGGAAGAAGTTTGCTTCTGGTGATTTGATTTTTGATTCTGGCTGTGATAACGAAATATAGTCAAGCTCAAGCGGAACTTGTGAAGCAGTATTAAGCCAAGTACCTAAAGAACCTACGTTTGTTTTGAAATATGAAAGCTCTTTCGCAATTTCATCTGGATCGTCATACATTTTTGTCATTTGACGAATAAGTGTATCAATAATAGCAAGACCTGAACTCTTTTCACCTGCATATTCAGTGATACCATCAACGATTTCTTGCAAGTAGTCTCTATTTTTACCGATTAACTTAATATCTTCAGGAATCAATTCATCAAGCTGATAGTCACGGTTTTTATCCGGCTCTGTTGATGTGATTTTAATGATTTTACGATAGATTTCATTAAGTGATGTTAAAACATCATTTGTTCGGCTCAAATATTCACCGAGAACTGAAAGGTTAGTTTCAAGAGTGAGTTCATCGCCAGGTTTTAAATAAACCAAGCATTGGCTATCATCTGCCTTCTTTGGAGTGAACATACTCCACTCTCTTGTATAACCAAATTCAAGCGCTTTTGCTTCTTCAAATGGAACTTTGCCATTGATGTAAAGTCTTCTTGGTGAATTCATACCATCATTAACATTTTGACGATATTTGAAATTAAGAGCATACAAGCCCTCTTTAACATTTTCGCCAACTGTCCAAGTAATTGCATCGCCTGTGCCTGCCCATGTTGAACCGCCAATGATATTTACAGTTT
>JAZRPX010000272.1:0-2416 GCA_045649445.1 Acutalibacteraceae bacterium
ACTTATGGCAACAGAGGTAACGCGCATCACAAAGCAACTGGCGTGGGCAATCAAAACTATGACCACAAAATAAATGAAGAATTTCATAACTATTGGCTTTTTTGGACAGATAAGTTTTTAGTTATCGGCGTTGATGATTCAATGCACACTATTGTTGATATTACAAAACCCGACCTTGCGCAGTCTTTTAGAACTTTTGAGCATTTCCTTATCATAAACGTAGCGATGGGTATGTTCGCAAACCCTGTTAACGATGCCGAAGAAGAAGATTGGAAAATGTATATAGACTATGTTCGTGTTTATCAGCTTAATAAAGATGAAGATTATGATAAGTATATAGCTTTAAGCGCTAAAGAACTTATTCACAACGGTTACGAACTATATGAAAATATTTATCCAACAAATAGCAATAGAGTTCTTAACTTGGCAATAGAAAAAGGCAAACTAAGTCCAGGTAAATATGATGTTTATGCTGAAGTTGGCAACAATTCAAATAGTACTGAAACTTTTATAAATGGCCAAAAAACCTACGATATTGCTTATGTTGACCACGGCAAGGAAGTTGGTAATCAAGCTTACATTGGCTCAATTGATTTACAAGAAGATTGTTCTTTGGATTTTACATTTAAAGGTAAAAACAACTCATCTACATCGGTTAAAAAGTTATTGTTTGTAAAAACAAATGAAACAAAAACAAATCCTATTGTTGCTAATAAAAATTCTTGTTTTCAAGTCTCAGACTATATCGAAGTTTCAACTGAAGATGAATTATTAGAAGCTGCAAAGCACATAAAGGAAAACGGCACAATTAAACTTTTACAAGATATAACTTTAACTAAAAACGCTTTCACATGTAACACTTGCACAATCGATTTGAACGACAAAACTTTAACTGTTAACGGTGGTTATTTTTCTATTGGTGAAGGTAAAAAACCAAATATAATAAAAAATGGTAATGTGGTTGTTCCTAATAGAGCTTCTGGACTTACTTCAACAAAAGAGAACAACTATAACGTTCGCATTGTTTTTGAAGATGTTAATTTTGATATAAACACATCAAACAATGGTCAACTTATTAATCATAATTATAGCTATGTTTATTCTGAATTTAATGGTTGTACTTTTGTTTGTGGCAGTAATATGTCAGCGTCAAGCACATATAAAATCACAAAGAATGACGCAGTTTATAATAACTGTATCTTTAATATGAATGGCACAAAATTGTTATGGGCTTCAAATAACTCAAAAGTTCATCTAAACAGTTGTGTTGTTAATGACGCTCAATATCTTGTTTGTTCTGATAGTGCGCTCACAAATGGAAATATTGTGCTTAATAATACAACTATTAACAATTTAAACGCTCTTTCAAACTTCGCAGACAATGCGGCATATATAAGCGTTGCTGATAATAGCGTTCTTAAACAAAATGGTGAAGCAGTTAGCATTTCTGCCGATATGACAGGTAACTTCACAATGGAATGTAACCATAGTTTCGTTGATGCTACTTGCTTGTTACCAAAACATTGTGAATATTGTTTTAAAGAAGAAGGCGTAGCGCTTAGTCATAATATCGTTACAGTTACGACTGGAGATTGTTTATATGCAGGAAGTGTAAAGACATATTGCGATAAATGTTCAACTGTTTTTAACGAAAAAGTTTTGCCAGTAACAGAGCATAATTATGAACTTGTTGAAACTTTTGAGCCATCTTGTAAAATGGCAGGTTATCATTTATGGGCTTGTTCCCACTGTGGTATGAAACAACAACGCTCATACAACGGTGACGGCGCAGTTATAAAACTCCCTCATAATCCTGATACTTCAAGAACAACAGTAAAAGAGCCAACTTGTACAATGGGTGGATACACACAAAACTATTGTCTTGATTGTGGCAGCGCATATAAAACAAATTTAAAACACTCAAGCGACCACGATTGCACAGAAACTGTTGATTATGAGGCAGGCGTAATCATTTATGATTGTAAAGATTGCGATTATACAAATACAGCACCACTTGACACCTGTCCTCATACCCCTGTTGAAAATTCAGGCGTAGTATTTGAGCCAACTTGTGGTAAAGAGGGTTATACTGAATATAGTTGTGCTATTTGTAGTAAAACTTTTAAAGCAGATTTTACCCCAGCAACAGGTAATCATATCGCAGATGAATCAAAAGACAAGGTTGTAGAACCAACTTGTAAAGAAAAAGGATATACGCAGCGTTATTGTACTGTTTGTAAAAATACATATAAAACAAATGAAACAGAAACAAACCCTGATGCGCATAACCCACAAGTTTCAAAAGCAGTTGAATCAACTTGCAAAGAAAATGGTTTAACAGAAGGTAGTTATTGCTCTTGGTGTAATAAAATATTAGTAGCACAAGAAGAAACACCTAAAAAACCACATACAGAGT
>JAZRPX010000273.1:0-2647 GCA_045649445.1 Acutalibacteraceae bacterium
GTTTAAGCAGTTGAATCAACCCATTTATGGGTAGCAAGTAACAAATGCATGGCTGGCAGGTCAATTTTAAACGCACTTGTGCGTCGCTTGTAACATTAGGGCTTTGCCCGAAAATGAAAAACCACCCGCTATGCGGGTGGATATTTTTTGCATTTTCAACAAAAAATTAAAAACAATTTTTTTCATTTTTGTTTTAGTTTTAAAGTTAGCAGAATTTTTTTGCGTTTTATAGCAAAAAATATATTCATAACTATTGCAATTGAAATAAAAAAGGTATATAATAACTCTGTTATAAAGGATGAATTATCGTCCGAAAAGAAAGGATAAATCCTAATGGAAAATAAAGAACGTAAAGTTGGTACTGTTTCCAGAGGTATTCGTTGCCCAATTATTAGACAAGGTGATGACCTCGCTACTATCGTAACAGATAGTGTTTTAGAAGCTGCAGAATCAGAGGGCTTTGAACTTCGTGAGAAAGATGTTATTTCTTTAACAGAATCTATAGTTGCTCGTGCTCAAGGTAACTATGCTTCGGTTGATAATATCGCCGCTGATGTTAAGAAAAAGCTCGGTGGAGAAACTGTTGGTGTTATCTTCCCAATTCTTTCTCGTAATAGATTTGCAATCTGCCTTCGTGGTATAGCAAAAGGCGCTAAAAAAATCGTGCTTATGCTTTCTTATCCATCTGATGAAGTTGGTAACTGCCTTGTTTCTCTTGATAAAATTGATGAAGCAGGGGTTAATCCTTATAGCGATGTTTTAACACTCGAAAAATATCGCGAACTTTTCGGTGAGAATAAACATGAATTCACAGGTGTTGATTATGTTGCTTATTATGGTGACCTTATCAAAGCTTGTGGCGCAGAGGTTGAAATTATTTTTGCTAATCAACCAAAAGCAATTTTAGATTATGCTGATTGCATTATCAATTGTGATATTCACACTCGCGCTAGAACAAAGAGAATTTTAAAAGCCGCAGGCGCAAAAGTTGTTTGTGGTCTTGATGAAATTATGACCGAGTCAATTGATGGCAGTGGTTTTAATGCAAAATATGGCCTTTTGGGTTCAAATAAATCAACTGAAGAAACTGTAAAGCTCTTCCCTCAAGAGTGTAAAGATTTAGTTTTAGATATTCAAAAGAAAGTTTTTGATAAAACAGGCGTTAATGTTGAAGTAATGGTTTATGGCGATGGCGCGTTTAAAGACCCACAGGGTAAAATCTGGGAGCTTGCAGACCCTGTTGTTTCTCCTGCGTTTACTGATGGCCTTATCGGTACTCCAAATGAGTTAAAGCTCAAATATCTTGCTGATAATGATTTTAAAGACCTTTCAGGTGATGAGTTAAAAGCAGCAATTTCAAAGAGTATTAAAGAGAAAAATAATAATCTTGTTGGTAATATGGCTTCTCAAGGTACAACCCCTCGTCAGTTAACTGACCTTATCGGTTCACTTTGTGACTTAACAAGTGGCTCTGGCGATAAAGGTACACCTGTTGTTCTTGTTCAAGGTTATTTTGATAACTATACCAACTAATTTGCGAAAGGAAGTTTAAAAAATGAGCAATGTAAGACCAGAATCAATGGAACGAATCACAACAAAAGCGTTGGCAGATGCGTTTATTGAAACTCAAATAAAAGAAATTCGCGAGCAAGTTGGAGATAAAAAAGTTCTTTTAGCTCTTTCAGGTGGTGTTGATTCATCTGTTGTAGCTGCTTTGCTTATCAAAGCAATCGGCAAACAGTTGATTTGTGTTCATGTTAACCATGGCTTGATGAGAAAAAATGAGAGCGAAAATGTTGTTGAAGTTTTCGGCAAAGAATTAGATGCAAATTTAGTTTATGTTGATGCAACTGATAGATTTTTAAATCTTTTGGCAGGCGTTGCAGAGCCAGAGAAGAAAAGAAAAATTATCGGTGCAGAGTTTATTAATGTTTTTGCTGATGAAGCAAGAAAATTAGAAGGCGTTGAATTTTTGGCTCAAGGCACAATTTATCCTGATATTCTTGAAAGTTTCAAGCAAGCAGAGGGTAAAAAAGCAGTTAAATCTCATCATAATGTTGGTGGTTTACCTGAAGACCTTAATTTTGAATTAGTTGAGCCAATCAAACTTCTTTTTAAAGATGAAGTTAGAGTAGTAGGTGAAGCACTCGGTCTTCCTCATGCTATGGTTTATCGTCAACCATTCCCAGGCCCAGGCCTTGGCGTGAGATGTTTAGGCGCTATCACAAGAGATAGATTAGAAGCGCTTAGAGAAGCAGATGCAATTTTAAGAGAAGAATTTGATAATTGTGGTTTAGCTGAAAAAGTATGGCAATATTTCATTGCAGTGCCTGATGTTAAATCAGTAGGCGTTAAAGATGAAAGCAGATATGAAGGTTGGCCAGCAATCATTCGCGCAGTTAATACAACTGATGCAATGAGCGCAACAATTGAAGAAATCCCTTATTCAGTTCTCCATAAAATTACTGATAGAATAACAAATGAAGTAAACGGCATCAACCGTGTGCTTTATGACCTTACTCCAAAGCCAATCGGCACAATCGAGTGGGAATAATCCTAAAACCTCGAAAAGCCTTAATTTTCAAGGGTTTTTGAGATTTCGAGGCTTTCAAAAATGGCGTTTGACGTAAATCTGACGTAAATCGCT